>JBBQCU010000203.1:0-6707 GCA_038319065.1 Methylococcales bacterium | reverse complement strand
CCAGTTTCATTCGCTATGCTGAAACAGGGCATCTGCCGATAGACAATAATGTCGTGGAAAACTGTATCCGGCCGATTGCCCTGGGCAAAAAGAACTGGCTGTTTGCAGGCTCTGAACGTGCAGGACAACGATCTGCCGCTATCCAGACCTTGCTGGGCACCGCCAATCTGAATGGTTTAAATCCGGAAGAATGGTTAAAAAACACCCTGGAAAAATTGCCGACTTGGCCAAATAGCCGTATTGATCAATTACTGCCTTTAACACCGGCAATGATTGAAAAGCTCAAGTGAAATCAGTTCCAGAGGATTGGTAGGTCTGGACGCTTACACATGGTGTTGCCGCCGGCCAGTTCCACCATCACATAACGCTCCGGGTTGCCGGTTTCTTTGGCGAGGAGTTGGGAAAGCTCGCTGAGCAGTTGTTCGGATTAGGTTTGATCGATCGCAACGTTAGTGCTGAGTTTCAAGAAAGGCATGGTGTGTTCCTCAAAATTAAAGTGAAGATTCAACTGGAAAGAGTCGACAATCCCCAACGGTGGTAAATTTAGCCTTGTAAGTCAGGCATGCTTTTTATGCCCGACATTTATAAGATCAAATATCACAATGGCCTTTCGATTTACCCGCCATCGTGCTTTCATCTAATGCTGTAATGTTGGGCATTGATAAAGCTGTTGTCCGACTACAAGGCTTAGACGTTGTTTCTTTTAAAACTTGCAGTCAGAGGATGCAGTTATTCCTTCCTTGTCGATAGACAACACTGCTTTACCCTTCCCGTAAGTGATGACCCAGATGCTGTCAAAATCTTTACCATCCCAAGCCGGCGGATTCTTCACTCCCAACTCCTCGGCTAGAGGCGGTATCGCGCTGTGCTCCCAGACCATGAGGACCGTACCGGTTTTCTCCAGTACATTTTTGGCGATAGTTGAAAAATCCTTTTCGTCGTATTTGCTATTGACCTTCAAATCGTACTTGATAGCAAATGGGGTAACTGTCTGGAACATTCTGGCGTGCTTTGTCGATTTATCCAACTCCAGTGAAGGAACGTAGGTATAGTTTGGTTTGTTGAATTTCTGGTACAGAACTGCTGGAAGTTGCAGAGCGCGGTTCTCCCCCTGGCATGATAGGTTATCGCCGTTATCGGGTTTTTCTCCATGCCGGATGATAACCACCTTCAAGTTGTTATCAGGTACCATTTCACCTATGCAGGAAAATGAAATGGCGGATACTGCAATTCCAGCCAGAACGGGTAGTAGAATATGCTTTTTCATTAGATTTGTCCTCTTTAGCAAAGGGTGCGCATCACGTACCTTTATTGAGCGGTGCGGTGTTTGGAAAATAGTACACGGATGCGTACGAGACTGTAAAAGTATCATCAGCAAAGTCCGCATGAAACAACGCGGAATGCGGGAGAGTTTATACCACGATTTCCCGTATTTCGTTTCACTTCATGCGGGTTACTTGCTGCCTTTCGATTTACCCACTATCGTTCTTTCATCTACTTGGCTTCAAGAGCCTTACGAAGTCGATTTGAGTCACGCCTACAATCAAGAACGCAGAAGACAATAGCCTCGCCTTCAGTGATTTTATAATAGATCGCATAAGGAAATCGTTTTGCTAACAGTCGATGAAATCCGAAATGAACTGAATGAATCCCCCCATAGAGGGCCAATGAATCTATTTCAGCAAAAAGACTGTCGAAAAAATAGTCGCCAACACCTATTTCTTGGCGATCATAGAATTTCTGAGCTGCCGAGATATTCCAAGTTTGTACAGAGAACTCAAGGTTTCATTGGAACTGCTAACGTAATTCCTTCTTGGCTTGTTGCCAGTCCAGAGCCTCGATGCTGCCAGCCAGAAATTTTTCTTCGGTTTCGTTGAGTTCTGTTTCATCCCAAGCCAGATTAGGAAGGCTGCTTTCATTACCGACCAAACCACCCAAAAGCGTTTCGAAAATCTTAAGTTTAGCGATGGCGGGCAAGTTATGAATTTCGATTATGTTCACAATTAAGCGGCATCGTTTTCGTGATTGATTATTTGGAAATGTTGGGCAAGGATGTAGCTGTAGCTCAACCTGACTATGCAACTCAAATCCTGGACGGTCATTCTTGGGCCCCCCTAATGTAATATATACGACATCAATTGCCTTATAAAAAAGCCTAATTTGTCGTATCTTCTTCATAAATTCACCCATTTTATTGTTTTTTTTTGAGCCAAGTTTACTGCAATAGGACATGGCATCCAAACAAGTACAACACTATCACCTGCCTAAAAAAGAATCGTTAAATCTTTTGCAAAACGGCAATTAACAATAGCCCATAAACAGCCATGTAGTCGGGCATGCTTTTTATGCCCGACATTCGTGAGGTCAAGTATCGAAATGGTATTTCGGCTTACCATCCATCGTTGTTTCATCTAATACCGTAATGTAGGGCTCAGCACTCACTGCATTATAAATATCGGTGAACATTGTAATGGGTAACATCATAATACTTCAGTTTTCATAATTAACAGAAAGACAAGTCAGTGGGTAACGATAACGCTGTTACCCGCTATAGGGCTTTTAAAGCCTGTATTATTGGCCCACTGAAAGGAACTTGTTAAGCTTATTAATAAAAAAATTTTTTTCGGATATTTCACATTCCCAAACAACGAGTACTTTCCAGCCTATTGCCTTTAGGGGGGCAATGTTTTCAATATCTCTTTGCCGGTTTCGCTCAATCTTCGGAATCCAATAGTCACGATTTGATTTTGGCTTACGAATGCCTTCTACACAATCATGCCCATGCCAAAAGCAACCGTGAACAAAAATGGCAAGTTTCCGGCCAATCCACGCGAGATCGGGCTTTCCAGGTAAGTCTTTGCGGTGAATGCGGTAGTCGGCAAAGCCTAGCTCCCGGCAATACTTACGTACCGCCAGCTCAGGCGCTGTATCCTTTCCCCGGATCTGACGCATGTTATCTGATCGTTGGTCAGGAGTTAACTTATTCATTGCTACTTCATTTTGACAGCGACTTCTTCAGTCGCCTGTTTTGGAAACTTTGCAATAAGCCACTTCAAAACTTCTAGTTGATCTGCTGACGTTGCGCGGCGAATTTGAATCAATAGTTGCATCAGGTCTGGCCGGATCAACATAGCATTTTGTGCTCCTTCGTTGCAAACGGAACAAATGGCTCGGAGGTTAGACGGCTCATCGATTCCGCCTTTGCTCTTGTCGATAGTATGTCCAATGTGAAGCCTGGTTTTCCGTGTCGAGTCATAGGGGTGGGGTTCGCCAGCTACAGCGCCGCACATTTGACATGTAAAACCGTTACGGTCGAGGACAAATGCACGTGTCTCTTTTGAAATTGCTCGTTCAAAGGCTGGTTCCGGTTTCATGATTTCAAGCAAATACTGACCGGGTTTCAATTCACTACGATCATTATGTGTAAGGATTAAATAACCTTCTTCTGTGCGAAGCTCTCGAATGCGGCGCGCCCACTCGGACTGGTTGTCCGCCACGGCTCGCAATTCTTCTGAATCCATGACCCGGCCAATGTTTGCCAAAAAGTGCGCGCGGAGTTTTCCGCGCGCTCCGCCCCTTGGTTTTTTTGCTTTTGCCATTGCTACGCTCGTTTGAGTTTCGGTTTTGCGGCAGCATTCAGTGCCGCTTGAATTTGCGCGCCAACGGCATATGCTACAGGGGGTGGGAAGGCATTGCCAATTTGACGGTATGCGGCGGTTTTCTTACCGCTGAACTGCCAATGATCTGGGAATCCTTGAATGCGAGCAGCCATACGAACCGTAAGACGCGGCATACCAATAAAATTTTTTTCCGGCGGTGCATCAGCGATTCCCATACCATCAACACCAAGAGATGCCCAGGCTTTTTTTGCCCGTGTAGGCCCAAGGTCTGGACCGCCATGTTTTTTACTCCCTCCAACCAATGTGGGGGCTATATCGCACGCGCCTTCTCGCCATTGCTTTGCACCACACCAACCATCTGCTGCCATAAGATCAAAAAGCGCTTCACCGACTGTTGGTGACGATTCAATGGTTTGTGAGGGCCACGCAAAATATTCTGCGGCATATTTTTCTAGGGCAACAAAAACAACACGAGGCCGCAACTGAGGGACGCCAAAATCACTTGCATTTAATAATCGCCATTCAGCGATATAACCAAGTTTTCTTAAATCGGTAATTATTTTTGCACGATATTCGTCAAAAACAGAACCCAGCAAACCACGAACATTTTCAAGCATGACCGCTTTTGGTTTGCATTCAGATACCAGTCGAATTGCTTCGGGGAAAAGATCACGTTCATCATCGTTACCTAGTTGCTTTCCCGCTTTTGAAAAAGGCTGGCAAGGTACACCGCCCGCTAAGAGTTCAACACCTTTCCATTTTTCAGCTGAAAAATAACGGAGATCGCCTTGTGTGACATGCCAATGAGAACGGTTGATTCGGATAGTTTGACAAGCTGCTGCATCAATCTCTACAAGGCTAACGTGATCAAAACCCGCTTGCTCTAATCCAAGGGCTTGGCCACCTGCGCCAGCGCATATTTCTATTGATGATAGTCCCATTACTTTCTCCGGATTTTGATTATTGCAGGCAGAACATGCCTATTTGTTGTGATTACTTATTTTAAGTCTTATAGATCAGTCTGGCTATGCTGCCCAAAAGATGTTAGCAATTCGCAACCTAAAACTTTGCTCTTTATCGTAAATTTCTCTACCAATTCCATCAAGTATAAAACACATCATCCAGTAAGACTGGCAAAACGGTCTCTTAATTTGTGGCTCTATAGCCACCGATTATCCCGGGTTTCCCGCATCATGTATACAGCCAACAAGCTAATACCCGCAGCCAATGAGACATAACCGCCGACCCAGGCCAGCCCTCCTTCAGTAACCAGCCGTTGCGCAATATAGGGTGCAAACGAGGTGCCCAGTATGCCGCCTAATTGATAGGCCGTTCCGGCGCCGGTATAGCGTAACGCAGAAGGAAACAGCTCCGGCAGCAAGGCACCCATGGGGGCAAAGGTGGCGCCCATGAGGAATAGCTCTAATGACAGGAACGCGGTAATAATTAGGGGTGAGCCGCTTTCCAGCATCGGCTTTAAGGCGAAACCGGACAGGAAGGCGGCGCTTCCTGCAACCAGCAAAACGGGTCGGCGTCCGAAACGATCACCTGCCCAGGCTGATAGCGGCGTGGCTGCGGCCATAAAGAGTACTGCCATACACAGCATACTGAGAAATTGCTGGCGCGGGATATTTAGCGTGGTGGTGCCGTAGCTCAGCGAAAACACCGTTGAAATATAAAACAACGCATAGCACACGACCATCGCCAGTGCGCCCAGAACCAATGAGGCAACATGAGACTTAAGTATTTCCCTGAGTGGCAAGCCAACCTGTTGATGTTGCTTTAACACTTTGGCAAATACCGGGGTTTCGACCAGGGCCAAACGGACATACAAACCGATGATGACCAGCACTGAACTGGCAAGAAATGGCAATCGCCAGCCCCAGTCTTTAAATTCCTGTTCAGTTAGAAAATGAGTAAGTAGTAGAAAACTTCCGGTCGCCAAGAGAAACCCCACCGGCGGCCCCAACTGGGGAAACATGCCGTACCAGCCGCGTTTGCCGGCCGGCGCGTTCTCGGTTGCCAACAGTGCCGCTCCGCCCCATTCTCCACCCAGGCCTATCCCCTGCCCAAAACGCAATAGGCACAACAAGGCCGGCGCCCATACGCCAATCGCATCATAGCCCGGCAGCAAGCCGATCAATGTTGTGGAGATACCCATGACCAGCAGCGATGCGACTAACGTTGTTTTGCGCCCGATACGGTCGCCGAAATGTCCGAAAAACATCGCACCCAAGGGCCGGGTGAGAAAAGCCACGGCAAAAGTAAGAAAGGCATTGAGGGCTTGCGTTGTGGGATTGCTGCCGGGGAAAAATACCGGGCCGACAATCAACGCAGTTGCCATTCCGTAGATATAAAAATCGTAGAATTCGATAGCGGTACCAATAAAACTGGCCAAAGCGATACGCGTAACCGAGGGGGCGAGGGTGATTTTGGGCAATTTGAGGCCTGCTGATGTATGTTATTAAATATTGAATTGCACATTGTTGCATTTTAACCGAAACAGCGCGCTGCCGGCCTCTTCTTCACAAAACCCGACGCGCAAAATCAGCGCACCCGATTTTTCAAAACGGCTCGTTTTGCAGCCTTGAATTCACTCTTGCCGCCCGGTTTTCTATCCCAGAAACTTAACTCTATTAATCTTCGTTAAAATGTCTTGCAGACTGCAAACAACAAGGTGTAATCTGCACAGGGGTAGGTTGAGAAAAGTTATAAAAATTCCTGTCCGCACTTAAATAACCGGCCGCAAATTGAGCTTTTTAAATTACCCTCACCCCAACCCTCTCCCAGAGGGAGAGGGAGTAACTAGCTGTAAGTAGTGCGGTTGTGGTTATAAAAGAACGCTCTGATGCTAAAACCATTGATGAATGCAACCAGAAAAATGGCTGATTTTGGAGTATTGGCGACCCTCTTTTTCAAGTTCATTTGTTTATTCGGATAAAACCTTGAGCATAAAATAATCCTTAACCACGAGAAACAAACTATGTCTAATTTCCCGATCGATCTTGGCGCCTATCAGCGCATAACGCTAGATCCCAGCAAAAATACCCTTACCACCCAGCAAAGAGCCAGTCTTAAAGCCAATAT
>JBBQCU010000202.1:0-6734 GCA_038319065.1 Methylococcales bacterium | reverse complement strand
TTCTCAGCAAAATTTGCAACATTCAAACACGAAGAGAGCCAATCGGCGTTTAAATCGCTGTTAGCGGCCAAAGACTAGTACAACAATACCAAGGAAATTTCCATGATCACTACAAAAATGTTGCAACAGCTTGCTGAAACCCACGGAACACCCTTGTTCGTAATAGATCACGACGAACTGAGAAACAATTATGCAACTTTCAAAAAATATCTTCCTCGTGTCCAACCCTATTTCGCGATCAAAGCAAGTCCGGAAGCGGCTATAGTCGAAACGCTGTTCGAGGCCGGAGCCAGTTTTGACGTGTCGTCAATTGCAGAATTCAGATTAGTCTACGAAAACATAAAGGCTATGCCGGAGAAGGAGCAGCATGAGTGGATCTGGGAAAATATCATTTATGCGAATCCCATCAAGGCACATGAGACGCTAAAAGAGCTTGACAAGTACAAACCGCTGGTCACCTTTGACAACCGCGATGAAATCCTCAAAATCAAAGAATTCTCCCCTAACTCCGGGCTTGTACTCCGCCTCAGGGTTTCCAACGCCGGAGCGATGGTGGAACTCTCTTCAAAATTTGGAGCAGAACCTAAAGAGGCAGTCGATCTCATTTTGGAGGCCGAAAAGGATGGGCTTACTGTCGAGGGGCTAAGCTTCCACGTGGGGAGTCAGACTACCAATTTCGAGAATTACGTGCAGGCCATCGATCTTGCGGCACTTATATTCAGGGAGGCGAGGGAGCATGGCTGTGAAAAGATGAATTTACTGGACATCGGGGGTGGTTTTCCGGCCCCCTACGATGATTCAGTGAAGGATTTTAGCGAATTGGCAAAGCGGATAAATGCCGAATTAGACAGACTCTTACCACCCGAAGTAAATATTATTGCCGAACCGGGGAGGTTCTTTGTTGCGACCGCAGGAACAGCGGTGGCAACAATCATCGGCAAGGCAGTACGACACGGAAAACTGTGTTATTACATTGATGACGGGGTTTATCACACCTTCTCCGGCATAATCTTCGATCACTGTCAATATCACCTGGAATCATTTAAAAATGGTCCAACACAGATATGCACCGTGTTCGGACCAACCTGTGACGGGCTGGACGTTATTTCGATGACGGAAGAGCTCCCCTCCAACCTGGAGCGTGGCGATCTGCTTTATAGCAAAAACATCGGTGCCTATAGCGGAGCGACATCCACCTGGTTCAACGGTTTTCCGCCGGCCAAGGTTGTCCACGTCAATCGCTAAACTGATTATTTCTTCGTACCCCCACTGTCAAAGTTGCCACAGATTAACTGATTAGAAATAATTCAATCTGTGAATCTGTGGCGATTAATTATTTGCGAGTTACTTTTATTTCTCTTTCTTCTTGTGAGATTTTTTCTCTTTTTCTGAATCCGGTTTATCTTTTGAATGCTTTGGCTTGAATGGAGAAAGTGCAATCATCGGATTCGCTGCAGAAACCGTGACCGTAGCCGTCGACTCTGACAGCTCTTTCTCAAGAGACCTGACTGAGCCGTCGAATGAATGCTTGCTGTCGGGCTTGATTTCCTTCACCTCGGTAGGCAGGCCGATCCGGTCGAGAAGCTTGATGAACGGCTCAGGATCAAGCTCTTCGACATTGACCATCTTCTTTACATCCCAGATCCCGCTGGCTACGAGCATGGCAGCTGCGACCGGCGGGACGCCGGCTGTGTAGCTGATCCCCTGTGACTCAACCTCCTCGTAGCATTGCTTGTGGTCAGAGACCTGATAGATCAGGATCTCGCGTTTTTTCCCCTCCATCCAGCCCTTGACGAAGGTGCCTATACAAGTTTTCCCTGTATAGGCCGGCCCGAGCGTCATCGGATCGGGGAGCAGCGCCTTGACAACTTTAAGCGGCACCACCTCCTGACCGGTAGTCAGTTTCACCGGCAGGTGCGAGAGAAAGCCGAGAGTGCGGAGTACCGTAAATACATTGATGTAGTGATCGCCAAATCCCATCCAGAATCGGATGCTGTTGGCATCGATATTCTTTGACAGGGAATGCAGTTCATCATGCCCGTTGAGGTAGATCGGCTGTTCTCCGACAACAGGGAAATCATAGATCCGTTTAACCGAGTGGGTAGGATACTCCTTCCACTGCCGGTCGATCCAGGTCCAGACCTTTACAAACTCACGGAAATTGATCTCCGGGTCAAAATTGGTCGAAAAATATTTACCGTGACTACCTGCATTCACATCCAGTATGTCTATCGTATCGATCTTGTCGAAGTAACGTTTGACAGCCAGGGCGCAGTAGGCGTTGACCACTCCCGGATCAAAGCCGGCGCCGAGGATAGCGGTGACGCCCTTTTCATCACAACGCTCCATCCGCTTCCATTCGTAATTAGCATACCAGGGTGGCTCCTCGCAGACCTTGTCAGGATCCTCGTGAATGGCAGTGTCTATATACGCTACACCGGTCTCTATGCACGCTTCCAGCACCGACATATTGAGGAAGGCTGAGCCAAGGTTGATGACGATCGCCGTTTTGGTTTCATTAATCAGCTTTATGGTCGCTGGAATATCCAGTGCGTCGAGCTGAGCTGAATAAAGCCGGCCTGCCGGATTCTTGAGATGCCCTTTCCGTCTCACACTCTCGATGATCGCGTCACATTTAGCTAGCGTCCGCGATGCGATGCAGATATCGCCGAGCACATCATTATTCATCGCCGCCTTGTGGGCCGCAACGTGTGCCACTCCGCCTGCGCCGATAATCATTACGTTCTTTTTCATATTATGAATTCCTCATTAGGATAAATTGCTAAGGTAATCTTGATATCCAAAACTGCGCACCAGTTCTACGGAGCCGTTTAGCCGCCGTACCGCAATTGAGGGCATCGCAACGCCATTGAACCAGTTTTTCTTTACCATCGTATATCCTGCCGCATCGGCGATGCGCACCTCGTCGCCTATTTTCAGCACGCTTTCAAGTTCATAACTGCCGAACAAATCACCCGCCAGGCAAGTACGGCCGGCGATCATAATCGGGTGGATTCCGGGGCCGGGTGATGAAATTCCCGGATTTGTCCGGTAGATAAGGTGGTCCAGCATATGTGCCTCGACAGAGGCATCGACGATAGCGATATCGACTTCGTTATGGACTACATCGAGCACCGTGGTTACCAGTTCAGTGCTACAGGTGACGGCTGCCTCACCCGGCTCAAGATAAACCTGAACGCCATATTTTGCGCTGAAATCCTTCAATACACGGCAGAACCTTTCAAGCGGGTAACCGTCTTTCGTAAAATAAATACCGCCGCCAAGACTGACCCATTCCATTCTTTTCAACAAGGAAGCGTACTTCATGCCGATCTGTTCTATGGCGGCGGCGATGTTTTCAATATCGTCGTTTTCGCAGTTGAAATGGAACATGAGACCGCTGATCAAGCCGGCCAAGGCATCGAGTTCATGTTCGCTGTATACTCCCAGTCGCGAACAACTGCGCGCAGGGTCCGCCAGATCAAAATGGGAATAACTGATGCCAGGATTGACACGAAGACCGACTTTCAGGCTGCTCACGCGGTCACGGAACATTTTCAGTTGAGAGACGGAATTGAATATTACCTTGTCGGCGATCTCACGGATCTCTTCGATTTCTTCAGCGGAATAAGCAACGCTGTAGGCATGCACCTCCTTGCCGAATTTCTCGCGGCCGAGGCGCGCCTCGAAGAGAGAGCTGCTGGTTGTGCCGTCCATGTATAGACGCATCAGATCAAATACGCACCAGGTTGAGAAGCATTTTAGCGCCAGGACTGACTTTGCGCCGGTGTCCTCGCGTATGAGTCGTATAATTTCGAGATTTTTTTTCAGTCCGGCTTCGTCGATAAGATAATACGGGGTGCGCAATTGCGGCATTTTTGATAACTCGCAGAATAGCGATAAATTGTTGGAATAATATAGCCATCGGTGCCATTTGTCAATTCCTTGCAAACTCAAATGTTTGACAATTTCTAAAAAGCATGATAGCTATTTTTGTTTGGTCCTGGGATCAAGAGCTTTGAGAAGTTCCCATTCAAGGTTCTTCAATATCCGGTTTTTGAGCATCCATACCCTTAAATTGTGTTCTTTGTTCAAGCAAGGATCGACGCAGGTTTTCAGGAATTATTTAGGCCAAGACTCTCCCTCAAACGGGTAAGGACTCAAATGTTCTGAGGCTGGGTCATGATATCCCTCATGCAACGCCGTTTGCACAACAATAACCGGCCAATCGGGTTTGGCTTTATGAATCGATCTGACAGCCTCCATAACGGCATGTTGCGAATGATCCATGGCTTTCAATACAACAATCAGAACGTGAGACTGCTCATGGAAAGCTTCAATATCAAAAACCGGCTCATAATCCATTTCGCCCAGCCCCCGTTTATCCAGGAACAGCATGATGCAATCCTGGGAATCACGAAAATCATAAATGAATGCCGTTACCTATCCGAGCTCGGCCGTCTCCGGCCATGGCCTTGATGATCGAAGTCTTTCCCGATTGGGTCTTCCCCAACAGCCAAAAAACCGGTGTTGATATAAACGACTTTATGGCTTCAAGCTGCTCATTCATTTCCTCCTCATCGAGACGAGGGGTAAAGACAGTCGAGTAAATTTTTTTCCACATATGCAAAGCCTCAAAAAAGGCTGCAACAATTTATGATTTCAATCCTTAGATGCAGAGTTTATTCTCAGGTTTTATCAGTCAGGCACATAATCCAACCATGAATAAACTCTATCATGTCTTTCAAACCTCCAATCATATGAAAGAAATATGATAATTTCATGACCTGGAATGATAATTTTTCGGGATGATAATCTCTTAAACAGCGGGTATATCCGATACCTTTGGTAAATCGATTTGCCTGGATTAACATCAACTGGTATTTGGCTTAATGTTTACGAGGGTTCTTACTTTCTGTTCCAACTTTGCCCATGAAAGCAATAATGGTTTGCGTAAAATATTGACCGTCAGTATGTCTTCCTGCAGCAGATAGTGCGCCTCGATTCCGAAACCTTTAATCAACCCTTTTTCGGCATCCCCTAAGATATTCTTGCCGAGGTAAGAGCCGAACTGCTCCGGGAAAACACCATGAGTCAACCCGAAGCTTCAGAATTTGCTGAGGCCGCCAGTGATCAAAATGATTTATGACAGAGAACGAAACCCATTCTTCCGCTTACATTAAACACCAATTGCCGGGGCGTGTAAGGTTGAAGATTCCGCAAAAAAGAGGCGACTTTTGTTATTTTGACCAACTTGCCGAATTATTCACCGGCAGCCCCGGCGGCATCAATCAATTGCAGCTTAACCCGCCTGCGGCAAGTATTTTGATTTGCCACGAGACAAAGATCGATTTCTTGAATATTACCGAATTTGCTCAAAAAAACGGGCTGTTTACGATCATTGAACAGCCTGAGGAGGAGACTTTTTCGATTCCCTATCTGCCTATACCAAAATTCACCTCAAAAGGCATCAATCGCGTTGACGAGTCGCTGATGGATTTCAGTCAAGGAATGTTTGACGGACACTCCTTACTGATCCTGGCACTCATCGGACTGGCCATTCGTCAGACGGCCAAAGGCCATATTATGAGACCCGCATCCACCCTGCTTTGGTATGCATTTAGCTTATTGAAAGAAGAACACGATAAATTATTTGATCCGGACAGTAGTGCCGGCTCCTATTCCTAGCAAATTACGGCTTCCAGCTTAAAACTGGATGGCTTTACAGATAACATCCCTTTAAGTGATGTTATCTATCTCATCTAAACCCCATTATTAAGCCATTGACACCTTTCATACAGCAAGCAATTCAGCCTTGTCTGTCTTTTCCCGAGACAAAGGCACCCCATTATCGCCAAAGTGTCCGTTGACGGGCAATTTCTGATAAAAGCGACCGTCGTATTTTTGGGTAAATTCTCGTAATTTCAAATCCTTGATAATGGCACCCAAACGGAAATCGAAATACCTGAGCAGCCACCTGCGAATTTCATGATCATCAACAATCCCCGTTCCCTTTGTCGTCAAATAAGCACTGACAGGACCGGGAAAGCCGATACTATAACTCACTTGAACCTCGCATTGTTCCGCGAGCCCCGCTGCTACAATATTTTTGGCGGCATAGCCGGTCGCATAGGCGCCAGCTCTGTCGATACGCGACGGTCCCTTGCCGCTCAAAGCCGATCCGCAATGCCTGGCAAAACTTCCATAAGTATCACTGCCGGTTTTTCTCCCTGCCATACCTGAGTGGACAGAGAGCCCGCTCCGCATATAGGGGGCGTTGGGATTAATGGTAACGGGTTAAATTGTCCGGCTTGATAGGCGCCCTTTCAAATATCGGGTTGATAACATGATGCCGGAGATCTGCTTCGATCTGGGCAAAGGCTGGCAGAGAATCGGGATCTTCACATCCTCGCAGTTTCGGGAGTCAATTGACCCAGCGCATTAATAGTTTTTTCTGCCGATTTTTCGATGTCGAAACCTACAGCCCAATTGATCATGACAACAGTCACAATAACGGCGGTATCCGCGACGCCTCCTGTAGCCTATGAAATGAAAGCCGCCACACCGAGCATCCCCACTGGAGCGGAAACAAATTAGGTAACTCGCAAAAAATACCTCACACTAGTTTTTACACAATACTGTTTAAAATCGATATATCCTACAAGCATATTATTACAGATCGCAACCTAGAGCATGACCCCTTTAACTGAACAACATATCAAAACGATTAAAGA
>JBBQCU010000201.1:0-6737 GCA_038319065.1 Methylococcales bacterium | reverse complement strand
TTTCTTCTAAGGTTAGAATTTCTTCGGGTGGGAGCGGGTTGACAGCCAGCATGGCATGGAATATAAGGTATCTTCAAATGTTAGCATGATAACTTATTACTTTAATTGGTTTTTGTTAAAAGACTTTTGAATAACTACTTAAACCTCTTCGGATTGTTTTTAATAAATATTTCCACCAGATTGGTGGATGGGCAAAGATCTTATTTCTTTCAAACAATTTAGTAATCGGTCGATCCGTGCATCACGAACCCTGATATTTTCGATGAGCATCACCTATCGGTGCTATTTAGCTTTTTCTCTACAAGGGCATGCTATCATAATATTACATTACCTTTACAATGAATTAGGAAAAACCAGAATTCCGCAAATTCTGGCAATTGCTCCCTGATTCTGGCGGACAAACTCCATTCCTTTTTCTGCTAACGCCTCTCTATAGGCAGGCTGTTCATATAATGCCAGAATTGCCTTAACTATTTCGTCTTTATTTTGACATTGAATGGCTGCATCTTGGCTTAGCACTCCGCGTGCTATTTCCTTAAAGTTGTGCATGTAAGGGCCAAACATCACCGGGACACCAACCGCGGCAGCCTCCAGAATATTATGCCCGCCTCTGGGCACCATGCTGCCGCCGACAAAAGCAACATCCGAGGCCGCGTACATCATTTTTAATTCTCCCATGGTGTCAACCAGATAAACATCGGTTTCCGGATAAACCCTTTCCTCTGCTGTGCGCATGACTACACCAAGCTGAAGTTGTTCACACAGTTTTTTAACATCTGCAAAACGCTCCGGATGTCTGGGTACGATGACCAGTAATAAATCGGGGATTTTATGCTTGATTGCTTTATAGATTTCCAGAAATATTGCTTCTTCGTCTTTATGGGTGCTGGCAATCAACCATACAAACCGGCCGGCAAATAAAGCAGCTTTTATTTGTAAACCCTGTTCAATGGTTGACTGTGGAATTTCTACATCAAACTTTACATTACCTAACGTAAGGACTTTTTCACAGTCAGCGCCAATTGCGATAAATCTCTCAGAGTCATCTTGTGTTTGTGTCGCAATGAGGTTAACTGCTGCTAAAGCCGGGTGAACCAATGAAGGGATTTTTTGATAACCGCGAGACGATTTTTCCGATAGGCGGGCATTGATAATATATAAAGGAATGTTGTTTTTTCCACAGTACAGGAAAAGATTTGGCCAGATTTCGGTTTCCATAATAACCGCGAGCTTCGGCTTAAAACATTGCATAAACCGGTTGACCGCATCGGGGACATCATAAGGCAGATAGACATGAGCGACGGATCCCTGCATCACCGCTTTAACTCGAGCAGACCCGGTGGGTGTGGTTGTGGTAATTAATAATTTTGCATCCGGATGTAGCTTTTGTATTTGCCGGACAAGGGGAAACACAGATTCAGCTTCGCCGACGGAGACAGCATGAAACCAGATAACGCCTTGAAGAAAATTTTTATTATAGAAAGCGAAACGTTCGTACCATCGGTATCGATAGGCAGGTGCTTTTATACTGCGCCACAGCAGACGCAAGAGGATAAAAGGGATTAAGAGGTAAAAAAGGCAGGAATAATAAAAACGCATACTTAAAAGGCGAAAGGTTCAAGGTAAAAGTTTAAAAAACGCCACCGTATTCACCTTCCGCCTATATTACTATTTACCTATCTAAAGTTGGTTTTTAAATCTCCTCTCCCTAGTCCTCTCCAGCAGGAGAGGGAACTAAAGCGCCAAATCTTGATGAGCAATTCGAATAATAATTATGCCTCAGCAGCAATTTTTATGGTCAGCGTTACTATAACGTCAGAGTGTAAATTGATGTCGATGGGATATTCGCCAATGTGGCGAATCGCCCCATGCGGCAAACGAATTTGCTGTTTTTCAATGGCAATACCGGCTGCAGAAATAGCTTCAGCAATATTATGTGTACCTACTGAACCAAATAATCTGCCTTCATCGCCCGCTTTATGGGTAATGACGATTTGAAGTTTGCTCAGTTCATTACCCAGCTTTTGAGCAGCACTCAACTTTTCAGCGGCTGCTTTTTCAAGTTCAGCACGGCGCGCTTCAAACTCGGCAATTTTCTTGGCTGTTGCAGCAACAGCTTTACCTTGTGGAACAAGATAGTTTCTACCGTAACCTGATTTAATAGTGACTTTATCACCCAGGTTGCCCAAGTTTGCTATCTTTTCAAGAAGAATAACTTCCATCTTTTAATCCTCACCTTTCGGGTTTAACCGATTTTGTTTTTTCGCCATCAGGCGTTAGATTGATTCGATTTTTTTTTTCGTAAATCCAGCCACGGGTCACTCAAGCCTACCAGAGCAACAAGCAGCATGGCATGGGGTATCAAGAACAGGGTTATATAAAGCATTGGCACCATGTAGCGGCCCAGTTTCATGCCTGCAAATACAGTATGCAAAACGGCTGTTCCAGTCATTGTGTACAACACAAAGAGCAGAATACTGACATTCCATGCTATTTCAGAGATCACTCCAGTACTTGCCAAGGCAATGGCTACGACAGCAATAGTCCCTATTGACAACCTTGGTTTGGTGTCCAAGGCCAAAAACTCTTGCTTGAAACCGCCCGGATTATAGAGATTCGCCTGCCACCAACGGCCCAGAAACAAGCCAAACAGTACGCCAAATACCGAACCTGCTGCAACTGCACCCGTCATATAGTGTGAGCTAAAATCCACCAGACGCTGAATATCTTCAACAGGCGCCTCCTTTGGCAGCTTGTCTAAAAATGGTGCAACCTTGTTTGCCCATATTGTTGCGGGGGTAGGATCTGTCGCATAGAGATAAAAACCTACAACACCTATCACGCCCAGCAAGATGGGTAGTTCAATTGCTAAAGCTAAATATCGCCCTTCTCTCAATATGAAAGCAATCAACCAAACAGGTATCCACATCATTAAGCAAGATACCAGCATTAAGAAGGCAAACTGATACTGCCATACTAGAAGGGCTCCTAATAAAGCAGCAGCCACGCTTGAACAAAGCAGCACATACAGACCTTCTGAAAAGCCTTTTCTCAGCGTGACCAGAGCAATGGTGGCAAAACTCACGATAATCACTACTAGACTAATCAAGGGCGGCATGATTAACGACAACAACACCAAAGAGGATGCCACAATACAAGCTTGTAGCCTCCCTTGCATTATATATGCCGCTAAAAAATTCACTGCACCTCCAGTCTATTATTTATGCGCGTCGCAGAACGGCAGTAAAGCAATAAAACGGGCGCGTTTGATTGCAACACATAACTGTCTTTGATACTTGGCGCTGGTCCCAGTGATTCGGCTAGGAACAATTTTGCCGGTTTCAGTAATATAATCACTTAATAAATCCAGATCTTTATAATCGATCAGTGTTCCCCCTTCTGCACTGAACCGGCAGAATTTTTTGCGTCTAATGTTACGTGCCATAATAATTTCCTTAATTCCAATAAGTTATAACTGTTATTCAGGGATGATTTCGTCAGCATCGAAATCAACATCGTCCAGATCAATTTCGTCGTCTAGATCGCCTGTTGCCGGAACTATGACAGCTTCTCTGGCCGCCGCATCTTTAGCTCTGGATTCAGCTGCTTTATTTTCTTCTGCTGTTGAAGTGGCAATGGCAGACGGTTCAGTGATGGCCGCTTTTTGCAATAATGTCATGCTACGCAAAATAGCATCATTAAAACGGAAGCCACTTTCCAGTTCTTCCAATGTAGGTTGATCACACTCAACATTCATTAGCACATAATGTGCTTTATGAATTTTTTTAATTGGATAAGCTAGATGTCTACGACCCCAGTCCTCCAAACGATGAATGGTGCCGGATGCGGCTTCGATGGTTGACTTATAACGTTCAATCATCGCTGGAACCTGAGCGCTTTGGTCAGGATGGACTAAAAAGACAATTTCATAATGTCGCATTATTTTTCCTTTCGGTTAAAGCCTTCCCCCTCTGTCTTAAAAAGAAGGTAAAGCAAGGAGGAGCGGTATGCTCCGTAAAACCGATCATTATAACGCCTTTTTCATTTCTTTGAAAATAATATGTGACAATATTCAGATATAAAGCGACGCCATGCGTCGCCAATAATAACCGCTATGGGCCCTGTCGTCCCAAACCAACAACTGATGATTAATGTCTTTTTGCCACAGAATTGAACTCAACTGTTCATTATTCTGCAAAAAGGGGTCTTCTTTGCCAATAACCAGAGTAATATCCATTTCTCTGAGTTTGTTTAAGCGCCAGGAACATTCCAGATTAGGCAAAAAATGGCTGGGGGTATGAAAATAAATATCTTCATTATAGAAGCCATCGAAAAGATTGTTAAAACACTCTACATTCATCGTGAGGTCATAACGGCCCGAGAATGCAACCAGCTTTTTAAAAAACTGGGGGTAACGAAATACAATATTGGCGGCATGAAATGCACCAAGACTTAAACCATGAGAAATCACACACTCATGCGGATTCCTGTTTTGCATAAAAGGCAAGACTTCGTTCAAGATATATTCTTCATAATCTATATGGCGTTGAATCCGTCCTGAGGGATGCGCCCATCCACAGTAAAAACTTTCAATATCAATACTGTCGATACAATAAAGTTGTAGCCAGCCTTGTTCTATCTTGTGCCTTAAAGTCTCTACCAGGCCCAATTTTTCATACTCATAAAACCGCCCAAAGCGTGATGGAAAAACCAATACCTTTGCACCGGCATGACCAAACACCAGTAATTCCATATCGCGTTGTAATCGATCGCTCCACCACTTGTGATATTCGCGATTCATTCAAATCTCCTGTGCATATCAGTTAAATTATTCGCTAAGAGGTGCAAAAAAAGTATCGAGCTCATTAATTAGCTCGCACTCTTGCTGCGCCTGATTGGGGTAGTTGTGATGCCCTGCATCCAATATGAACAACTGTTTTTTCCCAGGCAATGCGTTGTATATTGCAAATTGTCCGGGTGGAGCGACACAGGGATCAAATTTTGCGCACGCGCAATGCATGGGCATGGTGATACGCTTCGCCGCCATGGCCGCATCGTAATAACGTAAAACCTTGAATGTCTGTTTTTTATGGGTTCTATAATACTGCTGAACACTATGTGCGCTACCGTTGGTTGGAAGCCTCAGGCGTAATGGTTGTTGACCAAATGTGGGCGTATTCAAGTGCCCTCGGCTAATACGCGACTCCCTGGCCAGCGCCAAAGCGCCGATGCCTCCGCCAAAACTAATGCCCAGATAGCCTAAATGCCCTGCTATGCTTGGAAACAAAGCCAGCATTGCACTGACGGCCAACCACACATCTTCAACACAACCACCCAGAATATAACGATCTCTCTGGTTAATATCGTGCAGTACATGCCAATTAGGGTCGGAAGAAATATAGGGTTGGGCACTTAGAGCTAAACCACGAAAACAGGGAAATAACAAGGCTGCATCTTTAAAGGGCAAATGAAAATCAGGTTCATCACGTCCGCCATAACCGTGCCCGACAATAAATCCACGTTTAATCACCCCGGAAGCGGGCAACAATAACCAGCCTCGAATAGGAAAATTATCGGTAGAGGTATAACTTAAATCATAAACCCGCCAGCCTAGCCTATCTTCATTTATAATCTTTATATGTGGCTTAGGGTCAACGGCTAATGCCATTTGATAACGCTTTTGCCAAAAAGAATCAAAATCTTTTGGTTCTTTCGGCGTTTTTACAGCTAACAATTGATCAAGCGAATAACCATATGTTGGATCAAAATTGTATAAATTTGTATCCATAACGCTTTTATTGTCGTCAGACATTAATACTCCTCTCAAAAACATTGCCCTTTATAACATGATAATTATTACAGGGTTATTTAAACAGGCCGGCAGATCAAGCAAAAATTATTGTTCAGGAATGGTAACTACTCGGGCCAGTGTTGTGGTCGTGTTATGATAATAGCGCGCAACGGCTTAAGCTTTTGCGTTAAGGATTATGCAGACCGTACAAGGTGACTCCTGACCTGAATCGCAAAGCTGGCTTTGCGATTCCAAACGTCACGTAATACCATGTCCATTTTCGTTATTTGTGGTCTCAAAACTTAAAAAGGGTCTCTTACATTAGTAATAGACTCTGAATGACCTCTGAATTTCGTCAAACTCATAGAGGTAGGGCTGCGCCACTTGGTAATTGTTAACCACTACAAGCAGGTCATGAGAAAAAACCGAAGTGTTGTACCAGTTAAAACTGCCTTCTATGACAATCGAGTCATCAATAACACAATATTTCGAATGAATGGGTGAATAAGGGACGGGGTGATCGTCTTGACCATACACCAAACCGACTGGAATCCCGGCATTTTTTAGTCGTTGCACTGCAGGCAGCAGTGGGCGATTTAGCTCATCTGTCATAGATCGTTCAACACCAATCCGCCCCTGTCTGGCTAAATGTCCGTTAAAAAGAATATGGATATAAACGCCTCTGTCCTGAGCATGTATCAAGGCGTCGACCACGCTATCATGATGATCTCCCAAAAGGTCGCCCATCAAAAACAGACAAAGCTTGATCGAACGTCTGGCATGATGAATTTCCGCCAGGATGGCATGATGGGGACGGTAGAGCTTCCCATTGAGCATGACCTGCCTGCCGAAGGTATAGAGTAGATTGAAATGACTTAAGGGATCGATGCCATATCTTTGATTCACACCACCGCGTTGACTCTGGAAGATGTTGTCAAGGAGACGG
>JBBQCU010000200.1:0-6741 GCA_038319065.1 Methylococcales bacterium | reverse complement strand
TATACACAAAAAAACCGCCCCGGGTTTCCCCGAGGGCGGTTTTTAAGAATTAGGTCAGATCAATCGAGTCTGACGACGCTATTGATTATTGCAGAGGGGTGTTAGCAAATTGCACCAGCAGCACGGGTAGAGCAAACGCCTGTTCTAACCCAAGAGATTTTGCCATCAGTCGCAAGCGTACCGGTGAGAATGTAAGTATCCGTAGTAGCTATTCCTCTACCGGCTCTGGGAGCCAGTGTGAGAGTGGCTGTAGCTGCATTTGTTGCCAGTGTGACTCCGGCAGGATTGAAAACTGATGTAGCGGCGGCGCTTGCAATGCCAGGAATCCCGGCTGCAAGTGTTGCTGCGTTAGGGACGCCAGCGGCAACGACGAGAGCATTAAAAGCCGGTGTAGCAGTATTAGCGCAAGCGCCACTTTGTGCGCAAAGCTCAAGGGCTAGCTTATAAGGTTCACTTGCAGCCACTACCTCTGTATATCTAGCTTTCAGCGTGTAGTTCTGGTAGGCCGGAATCGCCACCGCCGCCAAAATACCAATAATCGCCACGACGATCATTAATTCGATTAAGGTAAAACCTTGTTGTGTTTTTTGTAGTTGAGTTTTCATGATGTTTTTCCTGTTTCTTGATTATAAAAAGTAAAACTATTAATGATAATCTGCTTGGGTTTTTGATTAATAGTCATCGAAAATACTAGGGGGAAGTTAATGTTCTGACTATGATCAGGTTAAAGCACTCTGCGTGCCACTCTGGGTTTTGATCAATAAAAAAATAATAGTGCCTTGCTTGAGGTGAAGGATATGGCTTTACAATCCAGTATGCTTGAGTTTTTGTAGAATTTGGCCAGGACTACTATTTTGAGCTTCGGCACACTGCTCATGTGTTTCAATCAGGAAAAAGCCTGTTAACGATATGAGGGAGGTGCGCATTGTTGCCACTGTGTGACAAATTTTGTCAGTGCGATAGGCTGTATATTGTTGTAGAATGCGCATATTAATCCAATATTAACTGAGTTCATTCGATGCAGCCTTTTATCAATGCTACCAAGAAAGCAACCAATATAACCCTCTCGTCAGATGTATTGAGCGAAGCTAAAGCATTGGGTATCAACATTTCCCAGTCTTGTGATCAATTCTTGCGGGAGTTGGTGCGCAATGAACGCGAACGCCGCTGGCAGCAGGATAACGCCGATTTCATCGCCGCTTATAATCAAACGGTAGCGGACGATGGTTTGCCATTGGACTCGTGGCGGTCGTTCTGAGATGCCGCGTTTTGATGTCTATCTTAATAGTGGTGTACAGGCAGCAGTAACACCCTATCTTTTGGATGTTCAAAGCGATTTGTTGCAGGGACTGGAAACTCGAATTGTGGTACCGCTACGTAAACGCGATCGTTTTCCTGCTGTTAGTCTCCCGGCTAATCTTATGCCGATGTTCGAGATAGACGGTGTCGAATGCCTGCTGGAAACACCCAAGCTAGCCGCCGTGCCGCTTCGTCTGTTGAAAACGCCAGTCGCATCTCTTGCAGCCAGGCACTTTGAAATTACCGCGGCACTGGACTTTCTGTTTCAGGGTTATTGAAAAGATTTCGGAATAGCGCAACTCATCAGGTCATTTTATGGAAGACAAAAAAAACATTGTAATTAAGGTCAAATATCCTGCATCCGGCAAAAAGCCGGAACATGACCTACCCACAACAAAAGTAATAACAGAGTGGAATATAAAGCGGATATTACTGGCGTTGGCTGGTATTATATTCGCTATATTATTGCTGTTCTATTTTATTAAACCGGATGCTCAAAAGCGGGATTTGGAACAAAAAACAGCTTTGCCTGAAAAGGCCGTTAATACTCCGGTTAAACCAGAAGCAAGCGTTAATAACAATATAACCAGAGCACTGCTGACTTTTAAGATTAATAATAATGAGCCAGTAGGTGAAATAAACTTGCCGTTGAAATTGAGTAAAAAAAAATCAACATCGGTTTATTATTTTGTTGAATTAACAGGCATGAAAGGCCGGACGGTTTACCATGAATGGTTGCTGGATGGTAATTTAATTACCAGAAAAAAAATCAACATATCGGATAATGATAAATGGCGAACATTAAGCCGCCAGTTATTTGCTTATACTGCCAGGACTAACTGGACAGTAAGGATGGTTGACGAAACAGGCCGGATATTAAATGAAATACACTTTAATGTTATTTACGAATAACGGTGACGTTATAACTTAAAGAATAATAAATATATTATTGAAGGAGTAACAATGACCGATTATCAGAATCTTTCTGAAAGTGAATTACAGGCTGTTATTGAAAGTGCAGAAAAAGCATTAAAAAATATACAAGCAAATAAGCGTAAAGATGTAATAGCGCGGATTAAAGAATTAGCTGCGTCTATTGATGTCTTTGTAGATATTCATGAA
Organism: Methylococcales bacterium; assembly: GCA_038319065.1. GTDB lineage: Bacteria > Pseudomonadota > Gammaproteobacteria > Methylococcales > Methylomonadaceae > Methylobacter_C. The sequence goes on along the minus strand of JBBQCU010000200.1, from coordinate 4,320 downwards.
ACTGACAAAAAGTCACCGCGGAAAGGCGTTAAAGTGCCTGTCAAATATCGTCATCCGGAAGACCCTGAAAAAACATGGACAGGCCGCGGGGTAATGCCAACATGGCTGAAAGCCTTGATAAATGAAGGTCATGATCGCTCTGAATTTAAAGTTTAGAGTTTGCAGGATGGGTGATGGTTTCAGCTACAGCCAGCTAATCGATAAAACGTTTGTTTAAATCGGCATAGGCATCAATTCTGCGGTCACGCAAATAGGGCCATATTTGTCTCACCCGCTCGCTACGTGAATTATCAAGCGTACAGGTTAACAGTTTTATCTCCGATTTATTGGCTTGGGTTATTATTTCGCCTTGGGGTCCTGTTATAAAACTATTGCCCCAGAAGTTGATTCCTGTTGTTGAGCGGGGCGCTTGTTCAAAGCCGATACGATTGCAGGAAATAACAGGAATACCGTTGGCGATAGCGTGAGAGCGCTGAATAGTGATCCAGGCCTCCAGTTGACGTTGGTGCTCTTCAGGCGTATCCAGAAGATCCCAGCCGATGGCGGTAGGATATATTAAAACTTCCGCGCCCGCTAACGCCATTAATCTGGCTGCCTCTGGAAACCATTGATCCCAACAGATTAATACGCCTAATTTACCGATAGACGTTTCGATCGGTTTAAAACCGAGGTCACCAGGAGTGAAATAATATTTTTCATAATAACCCGGATCGTCAGGAATGTGCATTTTTCTATATTTGCCGGCAATACTGCCGTCCTTGTCAAATACTACGGCGGTATTATGATAAAGCCCCGGCGCTCTTTTTTCAAAGATGGTTGAGACGATAACAATTTTCAGTTGTCCGGCAACGGCTGACAGGATTTCAGTTGTTGGCCCGGGAATGGATTGAGCAAGATTAAAGTGGTCATTATCTTCGTTCTGACAAAAATACGGCCCCAAATGCAGTTCGGGTAATACCACCAGTTAGGCATTGGCTGCGGCAGCTTTGTGTATTTGTGCAATCGAAAAATCAAGGTTGGTCTGTCTGTCTTCATTACAGATTTGTTGCACGGCACTTACGATTAATATAGATTTCATAATTCGGCAGTAAGATAAGTTTTAATCAGATAGATATAGTCTATAATGATTTAACGAATAGACATATAGACAGTTAGTATTAGCGCATTCCACGGTTACAGGTGAATCGGCAGAATTAATTTTGGCGGTTGCTTTCAGTGACGTACAATATGCTAAAGATCAAGTTGTTTGTTAGGGTTTATTATTGAAGTTTGCGCTGATAACATGGGCGAAATATCGCTGATCCCGGCGGCTTTCCTCCAGTATTTTCAGCACCGTTTAAGGGCAACTAATAAGGCAGTTTTCGAATATATCCATTTCCAGGTGAGCTACTATGAGTAATCAAGAACCACAAAATCCAAACAAGAGTACAGAAGAAGCGGCAGTGGAACATAGGCGGCGCTTTATTAAAGGCGCCGGTGCTGTCGCCCCCGTCATTTTAACACTGACAAGTTCGTCGGTATTTGGTCAAGAATTGTGTTTATCACAACAATTGTCCGGTAATGACTCTCAACATCCTCCTGGAACTGGCAGTTGTGTTATAGGATATACCCCAACTTATTTGAAGGATCCTGCAAAAATAAATTTATGGCAAACGGCGGGGTTTGTTTATGGAACGCGAATAACAACACCACCAAACAATGGAACATTATGTACTTATTATTCCGGAGGAACAGCGTTTAATGCCGCTATTGCTTTTGGTCCTGGTCCTGGTTGCATCACTCCTGCACCTAGTCAACCGATGCGACAGTTGATGTGTGGCGCCTCGGGTTCAGCCCAGGCTATTTGGGCAGCGGCTATGGTCAATTCCGGGTTGAATACGGCTCATGTCCTAAACTATATTTTGACTAGGGAACAGGTTCTCGCTTTGTGGAACGGAACATGCGCTCCCCCTGTAGGCTTTAACAATGATTGTGCGGGTAAATTAGCTTTTTTAAAAAAGACAATGGGATTATGAATGCTGTTATTATTTCAAGATACTGACTCTATTTATGCCTGACAATTGTGTGATTAGTTTGCCAAAGGAGCACGTGGTTAGTTGCCGTTTTTGGGAGGATGAGAGCGTTGTTTATAATCAAGTATCGGGAGAAACACATCTGGTTGATGGAATCGGCGCACAAATCTTTAAATTTATCTCAGAAAAAGCGGCTACTCGAACTGTTTTGTTACAAAATATAATAAACGTTTTTGAGTTGGAAACCGATTCCGATATGGCGGGACTTTTTGATAACTTGATTCTGGAATACCAAAAGTTAGGCCTATTGGCCGTTACGGAAAACAAGACTGCGTGAAACTGGCGGCACTTTCAAGAAAGGCGGTTATACAAGCGCTTAAAACAGATGGGCTTAGATTAAAAATAGGTGGATTTAATGTCTGCTTATCTTCTTCCATACCAGAAGTTGCTGACCATTTGTTATGTCTTTACGATGCTTTCGATGTCATCAATGACGACGATTTTGTTGATTTTTATACTTCGTTGGCACCACCATCCATACTGCGCCGCTATTTTCGTCCGCAAGTCAATTTTTCATTTGACGGCTATTATAAATTCAAGCCCTTGCCTTACAAACAAGCCTCAGCAATGTTTGAGTGGGGCTTAAACTGGTGTATAGCCAGCCATTCCCATCAATACCTAATTATTCATGCCGCCGTAGTGGAACGCAATGGACAGGCGTTTATATTTCCCGGCACACCCGGCAGCGGGAAAAGTACGCTTTGTGCGGCTTTGATTTGCAGCGGTTGGCGGCTGCTTTCCGATGAAATGACGCTATTGTCATTAGCCGATGGACTTGTTTATCCGGTGCCGAGACCGATTAGCTTAAAAAACCGTTCAATTGATGTCATTCGAAGTTTTTACCCCGAAGTAATTTTTGGAGAAGCTGTTAATGATACTTCAAAAGGTACGGTTGTGCATTTGCGTCCGCCTGATCTGAGTGTGGAACAAGTTAAAAATCCGGCCGAGCCTGCCAAGCTTATCTTCCCTAAATATGAGCAGGAATCAGCAACCAAACTTGTGCCCTTGAGTAAAGGCCGAGCGTTTCTAAGGCTTGCTGAGAACTGTTTTAACTATGATATCCTGGGTGTTCAAGGCTTTAATAGTGTAGGTGATTTAATTGATGCCAGCGATTGCTATGACTTCAAGTATAGTAGTCTTGATGAAGCCATTGTGTTATTTACGGAATTAGCGCATTGAAGCCGCTTTTATGTACAGTTTTTATAAATCCCCGGTTCGCGCTGGAGTTGGATTTGCGGCAATGGGATATGCTGATCCGGCAGGCGCGGCGCGCTAATGTCCAGGCAAGATTAAGATCTTTATTGCACGATGTTGGGATACTGGAGAAAACTCCTGTCCAGCCGTTGTTGCATCTTGAATCCGCGCAAGCTTACTTTGAACGATTTTATATTTCGCTACAACAGGAGATAAGCATCATTCAAGACGCATTAAGCCCGGTTAATGTGCCACTGGTTTTATTAAAGGGATCAGCCTATGTCGTAGCAAGGGATGCCGCGGCTAAGGGCCGTACCTTTTCGGATGTTGATATTCTTGTGCCGGAAGATAAATTGCTTGAGGTGGAAATAGCCTTGATAAACGCTGGATGGTTAACCAGCACACTGGATCCATACGATCAAAAATATTATCGGCAATGGATGCACGAAATTCCTCCGTTGAGGAATTTAACGCGACAAACATCCATTGATGTCCATCATAATATTCTGCCCAAGACTTCCCGGTTTTGTCCCGATGCCAACAAGTTATTGGCCAATATTGTCAAGATTCCTGAAAAAAATATCTGGGTTTTAGCTCCCGAAGACAGAGTGTTGCATAGCGCTACGCATTTATTTCACGAAGGAGAGTTTGTTCATGGTTTTCGGGATTTGTCGGACCTGGATTTATTGCTAAAAGAGTTTTCAGTGCAAGAAAATTTTTGGGAGAAATTGCTGCAGCGTGCTGATGAACTCAAACAACATATTCCATTGTATTATGCACTCCGGTATACCCATCAAATTTTGGAAACACCCATACCGGAAAAAGTCCTGAAAGCTTCGGAACAGCAGTCGCCAAACAGGATAAACACAAGGTTGATGGATGTGCTTTTTTTAAGGGCTCTTATGCCCGATCATGAAAGCTGCAATGACCGCTGGACAGGATTGGCGCGCTGGTTGCTGTTCGTTAGATCGCATTGGTTAAAAATGCCTGTTTATCTGATGGTCCCGCATTTATTACGTAAAGCATTTAGACGTCTGCTGGGAAAAGAGCACCA
>JBBQCU010000199.1:0-6741 GCA_038319065.1 Methylococcales bacterium | reverse complement strand
AAATGCAGGAGGTGTTTTACTTCGGTTTCAAAACCCAGTGTTTCTTTTTTTGCTTCAACAGTCACTATATTATTCCTAAAGTTGTTAACGTTAATAACGACGATTTGGGGGCATAAGGTTTTTTTTCAAGACTTGTAGTGTGAGAATAAATCGGTTAAAAATACATCAATGAGAACCAGGTCCTCGTTCATAAGAATGCCCGCTATGTCATGCGCATTACCGGTAACGAAATAGAGGGCGAAGATCGCAATGCCTTTAAGTTAAGCCGTTCACTGAGCGGAGTCGAAGCGATTTTGCAGGCTTAGGCACCGCTCAGTCAGCGATTTATCTTACCGGTAGGAGCTTAACTTAATGACATTGGGGTGGACATTAGCCAATCCGCCGTTTGGAGAAAAGGAAGAAGATGGCATTGATTTCAACTTTCCTCCGCACTTTTAATCACACCCGATTGGCAGAAAGCATGCGTAATGGGTAACATTCGTGAGACTATCAGCGTACAGATTACGTTTATTATTCGTCTTAATATTACCCTAAAGGGCGACGAACGCACAATTGGACTGGTCGTCTTGTCCGGCACGGCGGTGCTGGATTGTCAGTTTTTTGACTATGAAAACCAGGTGGGGACGGAGAACCTTTTTGGCACGGTACGTTGCGCCGCCTTGATCGAAAAATTAGGCCGGGGCATGGCCATTATCAGCGACGAAAGGGCGGGGCTGAATCATAAGAATTCCTTTGTGGAGGCTTTTTCCCTGGCAATCAGAAAGATGATCGAGCCCTATCTGTTGACGGAGCAGGAAAAACTGAAACATCTGGAGCGTGCGACAACGTCCGGCCGGACCAGTCATATGATCGAGCACCTGCTCCAACGCATGAGCCGGGCGGCGATTAAAGACTTGGGTATCCTATTGCCGCCGCCGGATTTGGAAACAGGTGCGTTTGATGAAGCAGAATTTCTGGCGGCCTTGCGTTTTACCACTCCCTTTTATTATCGCAAGATCAATCATTCTTTCCACATTGCCTTGCTGGTTGATCCGAAACAGTTTCCGGTGATGAGGTATTAACCTTTAACTATACGCTTCCCGGTTCCATGCATATCGAACCCGCGCCGGCGGCTTTGCAGGTCCGCGAGCTGGGTGACAGGCAGAGGATCGAATGGACAATTGTCGACGATACCGCAGGGGAGCATGGTGAGATCAATGTAAGGGCGGGAACCTATTGGGCTTGGTGTGAGATTGTTGTGGCGGAGGATGTCTCCGGACATAGCCACGGTTGTTCCGACTATTTTGCGAAAAGAAATCTGCCTCGGGATTATGGTGAGGATATGTTCGTAGGCTATGAGTTCCGCAAACTGAACAACGAGTTGGACCGAGCGGTATATTGCTCCGAGTAGCGGAAAGTCATCATCAATACCGGTGCCCCGACAGTGCAACTGTATTTGGATGGCCGGGGACATTTTCGTGATTCAGCCAGGCTGGTTCTGGCGGAGCTTTTCATGGACGTGATTTCAGATGAGTTGGCCCGGCACCTGGTCAACAAGCCAGGTCAAAAAAGCACTGCCGGAGCCTATCGTGCTGCCAAACAAAATATTGTCCGCCGGTACGGCAGCGAGATCCATCTTTCGTTTTTGAACGTATAGGAGGGCAAGAGAGGGAAGACAGGCCTTATCTGGTAGGCGCTACACCTACGAAAGCAAGCTGGCAGCAGCCGGCCATTACAGACAGTCAATTTGTTAGATTCCAGAAGAAACTAAATTGATTTTTATATTTTCCAATTTATCTAGTGATGAGAGATTTAGTTATGAAAAGATTTATTTTGATCAGTATTGTTATCCCCGTTTTGTCATTGATGGGTGGTTGTACTAGCTCGCTCATGCAAAAGTCGTTAATCAACAGCTCAACGATACCCGCCGAAAAATCAGAATATGCACAGATTGTTTTTATGCGGCCATCTTCATTTGGTGGAGCAATTCAATCCTCGGTGTTTGATTTAAAACATAATAAAAATCAATTGTCCGATGATGTTTTTATAGGTATTGTTTCTGCTAATACAAAAGTACTTTATGGAGCAGAACCTGGTTTTCACTTGTTTATGGTCATTGGGGAAAATGCTGATTTTATGCAAGCTAATTTGGAAGCGGGAAAAACTTATTATGCTTTGGTGACTCCTCGAATGGGTTGGTGGAAAGCACGGTTTTCATTAAAACCACTTCATTTGAACGATTTGACATCAGAAGACTTCAAAGATTGGTTTGAATCGACCGATTGGTACGAAAATACAAATGCCTCTCGTCAATGGGCTATGGATAACTGGGAAAGTATTCAAAATAAAAAAATAGAGTATTTAGTTAAATGGGAAAATAAATCTGAATTGGAAAAAGATGAACTCACTCTGAAAGAATCCGATGCACAATAGGCAAGGTCAAGTCGTGGTGTCTGATGTCGGCCATTATGACAGACACAGGTTTCCGATAAACAGTTGGTTAACCCTGTAAAGCAGTCATTCAGAAACGGCTAGTTATCGGCTTCCATGAGCCCTTTGCAGATGTTCATATCAATTCAGTCTTAGTCCAAATTTTCCACATCAGACTCATCAGTACGATGCAGAAAAGTTGATTTCATTATGTTAAAGCTAGTAGCTAAGACAATTCACTCATAATCTGTTTCTCAACATGATATTATTTGATTTCTATGAATGATCCTCAAACATATAAAAGAGTTAGATAATGAGCTTACACACCTTAATCACTAAAATTGCCAGCCATTTTGTTTGGAGAACCCCTGAACGAAGTGCAAAAAAATTCTTTGAGTTTGCGCTTGCGGAACAAGGTAGTATGCTTGATTTAATTGCTGCTGCTCGCCTGACTGAGTCAGAGAAAAGGAGGGCTCTTTATGTCAAACATATGCTAGACGAAAAGAGGCACGCGCTCATGTTTTCACTACGTTCCGCTGAACTCTGTAGCCAAGCTGGGAGAAAGTCATATGGTAACTTACATGCTGATATCGAAAATTTATTCCAGACCCTAGGGGAAGCACGATTTCTCGCTTTTGTTCATATCGGAGAGCGAAGGGCCTGCCAACAGTTCGTTGTCTACCGTAATTTGTTTAAAAAGCAAGGCAATAAAACTAATAAATCTTTATTCGAAGCCATTTTAAAAGATGAACAGAGACATGCAGATTATACTTGGGGGCTTCTTGTAGAAATCACAGGTGGTGAACAGGCAGCTCGCAGAGAACTTAGAAGTGTTCAGATGTGGGAGGCTTGGCGAAAATGGCGTAGGGTTGGTAGATCACTTGCTAACAAACTTTTTGTTATTCTGAGCCTTTTTATTTATTTTCTCCTTGCACCCTACGCGGTTTTAACCCGTCTTTTCAAACGTCAAAGAAAGGGTTGGTCTGTTCCTGCATTAGAGCAAGAGATCGACAGATCGGGTAGTGAGCAGCAAGCGAAACGAGTTCAAACATTAGAAAATCTCTCGAATTCATTAGTTATCTTAAATAACAGCTGACATGTCTTGCGTCCTGGGAATTTCTGCCGGTTATCATGATGCTGCGGCCGCACTGATCATTGATGGTCAACTAATTGCTGCTATGCAGGAGGAAAGGTTTACACGTATAAAAAATGATTCTTCAATACCCAGCCGAGCTGTATTTGCCTGCTTAGCCCAGGCCGGACTATCAGCGGCTGCAATTGATCGTGTGGTATTTTATGAAAACCCGTTCGCAAAGCTCGAGCGGGTATTATTATCACTAGTGCGAAGTTTCCCTCAATCATGGAAACAGTTTCCTACTGCCATAAGCTCTCAAATAGGATCCAAAATATGGATTCTTGACCAAATATCATCAACCTTGAACATACCTCGTAATCGCATATTCACAACAACACACCATAGAAGTCACGCCGCTAGCACATTCTTTCCAAGCCCATTTGATGAAGCTGCAATTCTCACGGTTGATGGAATTGGCGAGGAAGTTAGCACAGGAATGTGGCTCGGAAAAAACGGCAGCATCAATTGCATTAAAAGTATTCAATATCCACACTCACTCGGTCTTCTTTATGCGGCATTGACTGCTTATCTCGGTTTTGAGGTTAACGAAGGTGAATATAAGGTGATGGGGTTAGCAGCGTATGGCACTCCCCATTTTAAGGAAGAATTCGCGAGCTTGATTTCCCTGAGTCCTGATGGCAGCTTTGAATTAAGTTTGCCCTACTTTGCGTTTCATACGAAAACTGATATTGGTTTCAGTGCAAAAATGGAGAAGCTCCTTGGACCTCGCCGAGATCCGGGAAAACATTGGGATTTCGAAAATTCGCCCCACGACCGGAAATATGCGGATATTGCAGCAACGTTGCAATGGTATACGGAAGAAGTTCTCTTAGGACTAGCCCGTAATATAAGGCAGCTTACTGGATCTGTTAATTTATGCCTAGCCGGTGGTGTGGCATTAAACTGTGTAGCAAATGCAAGGTTGTTGAAGGAAAGCGGGTTTTCACGCATATTTGTCCAGCCTGCGGCAGGTGATGCGGGCGGAGCGCTGGGCGCAGCCATCCTGGCTTCTATTGATCTCGATGGAAAATATCCGTCCCCGCTTAATACATGCGCACTTGGCGAAAATATCTCCAATGATGCCGCGTTGAAGTTGGTGCAAAATCTGGGAATAAACCATACAAAACCGGACGATATTTTCTCTTCCACGGCAGATCTCATTGCCGATAATAAGGTCGTCGCTTTTGCCTCTGGCCGTTTCGAATGGGGTCCCCGTGCTCTGGGGCAACGATCGATTCTCGCTGCTCCTCAAGATAAGGCAACTCGGGAAAGACTGAACAAGGTTATTAAGAAACGTGAACCATTTCGCCCATTTGCGCCAGCCGTACTCAGTCATCGAGCCGGTGAATGGTTTGAAGGGCAAGATTGTGATATGTCCCCTTTTATGACCTCAGTTGCAAACGTTCGACCTGAGAATGCTAAAGATTTGGGTGCTTGCACGCATATTGACGGCACCGCTAGAGTTCAAACAGTTACCGAGCTTTCATCACCCGGTCTTTTTAATGTCTTACACGCGTTGGACAAAAAGACCGGTATCCCTATGGTCGTGAATACATCGCTCAATGGCAATGGTGAGCCAATTGTTGGATCGGCTTTGGACGCTATATCATTTTTTGTCTCACACTCCGTCGATGCTATGGTTGTCGGCGATATTTTGTTGAAAAGAAACACACTATGAAAACACAAGATAATAAAAATATTACTTCTATTCCGTGGATAGCGACTTTATATTCCCTAATCAAGCACTTTACTCATCGTCAAAGGCTCTTTCTGATACCTTTATTACTGATTTTGCTGTTATCCGGAATTATTTTGATCTTTACCAGCGGCTTAAGCTACGTTGCACCATTCGTTTATTCAGCATTTTAAGTTCAGTCCATTACGGAAAAAATATATCGGAACTACATGCTATAAACTTTATCCTGTTTTCACTAAACCCGTTCCGCCATAACTTCAGTTCAATAATAGCAGTTATGGACTCGCATAAATTTCTAATTATTCGCAATGCGAAGGTAAATCATTTAAATGTTTGCTTAATGCACTGGCAATGAGGCTATGTCCTTCAGCATTATAATGACCATCAAAAGGTATAATAGGAAGACGCTTTTTTTCTTCATAACTATTCTGAAGAAAAGGGCGTAGATCCAGGATATCTATGTTTTTTTCCGTTGCATACTGTTCGAGTGTGTTTTGATAAAGGTTCTTAGGGTATTCATTGATCAACTGACATGCCGCAGGTCTTAACACCAAGGTTAAAGAAAAACCATTAATTTCAGAGAGTCGTTTGAGATTATCCAAGTTCTGTTTAACGAAGCTAATCCTCAATTGGATATCATCGTCATTAATACCATTAAGTAACTTGAATTCGATATTTTTGTTATTACTGATATAACTAATTAAATCATGTAACCACATCATTAAAGCGCTCTGCCTAGCTATCTGACGAAGTTTCCAATACCAAAGTGCTTTTTGAGTCGGTTTGCTTAACAGATCAAATATATACCAATCGGTATCAGCAAACCTGCTATACCATCTCTGGATGTCCGATTCGAGAAAATCATCTAAATAGAAGAACAAAATGACATGCTCAGGTAAAAGCTGTAAGCCATTTTTTTTCAACATGGCGAGTTCATTGTTAATGCTGTATGCCCGTACCCCCATGTTAATAACATTAAAAAAACAACCGACATGTTGCTTATTCAAACTCTGTTGCAGTTTGGTTGTTGCCAACTCGTCATAGTCTAAGCCCTGACCATAAACATGTGAGTCTCCTACAGCAAGAATTCGATATTCATTCGTTTTTTTTTCCTCAATTTCAGGCCCACGAAACCCAAGTGAGTTAAGTTTGACTAATACCTCATAAGTGTAATGAATGTCGTTCGGAACCATGGTCCAACCGATGTCAGGGGCAGGCCTAACTTTCGAAAGCGGCAACTTTTCCAGCAACGGAACGGCGATGATTGTGCGTATCATTATTTCAACTAAAACAAGCCCTGCAAGAATTCCTAACATAATGGGCAATAGAAAATGAGGTGGTCTTTTCATGGGCAGTTGGTTGATATTTGTAACGTCTAAATATTCATCGTACATTAAAATTCTGCATTAAGAGAGACTTTAGTCTCAACAATCGCGACACAATCCCCTCCAGCAAAGCTTTTTCCACTAAGCAATAATCGGATTTTGAACAATGAAAATTC
>JBBQCU010000198.1:0-6746 GCA_038319065.1 Methylococcales bacterium | reverse complement strand
TATCGGCAGCACCAGAAAAATACAATCTTACGGTGTTTGGTGCAGAACCTTACGGCAACTATAATCGTATCATGCTGTCTTCTGTGCTGTGCGGCGAGAAAACCATTGAGGATATTGTAATTAATGATCGCCATTGGTATGTCGATAATGGTATTCGTCTGCATGCTGGTAACAATAAGACTGTAGTAAGAATAGACCGGGTTGCCCGTAAAGTTTATGCACAAGATGGAACCAGTGCCGCATATGACCGGCTATTGATTGCAACCGGCTCCAAACCAGTAGTCCCAGACATACCGGGCAATGATCTGAAAGGTGTCATTAGTTTTCGTGAAATTTTCGACGTCAATAGAATGCTGACCTACACTAGAGACCATAACAAAGCAGTGGTATTAGGCGGCGGCTTACTGGGCCTGGAAGCCGCTAATGGACTGGTTCTTAGAGGTATGGATGTCACCGTTATTCATAATAATGAAGTCTTGCTTAATCGGCAAATGGACAGGCAAGCCGGTGAAATGCTTCGGGCAGCACTGGAACAACGAGGCCTGAAGTTTAAAATGGCCGCCAAAACACAGCGTCTGATAAGTGATGGCAGAGACCATATTAAGTCGGTACGTTTTGAAGATGGCAGCGAACTGGAGTGTGATTTATTTATTATGGCGATCGGTGTACGCCCCAATATGGCGCTGGCTCAAGAGTCTGGGCTTTATTGTGAAAGAGGCATTGTTGTCAATGATACACTCCAAAGCTACGACCCCAGTATTTATGCGGTAGGCGAATGTATTCAGCATCGCGGTGACACCTTTGGTTTGGTCGCTCCGCTATTTGACCAGGCGAAGGTATGCGCCAATCATTTGAGCGATCATGGGGTGGCCGGATACATCACCTTGCCGACAGCCACCAAACTCAAGGTGACGGGGATCAATTTATTTTCCGTGGGCAATTTCATGGGCGATGAAAGTTGCGAAAGCATTCATTTTACCGACCCCGCTTTAGGCATATACAAAAAGCTGGTTATAAAGGCTAACAAACTGATAGGTGCTGTGCTTTATGGTGACACGGCTGATGGCAACTGGTATCAGGAATTGCTGGAGAAAGAAGAACCTATTTCCGGCATAAGAGATGTGCTGATTTTTGGTAAAGCTTATGTTTAAGGTGCACGCTCAAAGGCGCAAGACTCAAAAAAACATTATATCGTTGCACCTTTGGCCTTGTGCTTTAAAAGAGACACCTTAATGAATGAGAATACCATCATACAAACCACTTGCCCCTACTGCGGTGTAGGCTGCGGTATTAGGGCTTTGGTCAATGCGCAAAATCATCAAGTCAAAATCCTTGGTGACAAATCGCATCCCGCTAATTTTGGCCGTCTTTGCTCAAAAGGCTCGGCACTCGGCGAAACGGTAGAGCTCAAAGGGAGATTATTACAGCCCAAAGTCTATGGTCGAGACACGGATTGGGCTGAAGCGCTGGATCTGGTTGCCGGTACGTTCATTACTACAATAGAAAAATACGGCCCTGATGCCGTGGCAATTTATGGCTCCGGGCAACTGTTAACCGAGGACTATTATGTCGCCAACAAACTGATGAAAGGTTTTATCGGTAGCGGCAATATGGATACTAATAGCCGCTTGTGTATGTCTTCTTCAGTAGCAGGACATAAGCGAGCTTTCGGCGCTGATACCGTGCCGGGTTGTTATGATGATTACGAACAGGCCGAGATGATTATTCTGATCGGCTCCAATACAGCGTGGTGTCATCCGGTCAGTTTTCAACGTATCCGGGCTGCAAAAGAATCTAATCCGGCGTTAAAAATCGTTGTTATTGATCCTCGCCGTACTTCCAGCTGTGACATTGCTGATCTGCATTTACCCATCGCTATCGGGAGTGACGCTATTCTGTTTAACGGACTGCTACATTTTCTGAGCAGGAAAAACGCACTGAACCAGGCTTATATCGACGCTCATACTGAAGGTTTTTCTGAAACCCTGGATGCAGCCACCCGCAGCAGTAGCTCCATCGAACTAGTTTCCAGGCATTGCAAATTAAATTTGGAAGACTTGCAATGCTTTTATCAGTGGTTTGCAAGTCACAAAAAAGTCATGAGCCTTTACAGCCAAGGCATCAATCAATCTTCATCGGGTACTGATAAAGTGAACGCCATTATCAATTGCCATCTGGCGACTGGTCAAATTGGCAAGCCCGGCATGGGGCCTTTCTCGCTGACCGGACAGCCAAATGCCATGGGCGGGCGTGAAGTCGGCGGGCTATCCCATCAACTGGCGGCACACATGGATTTTTCCAGTCCTGGCGATATAGAGCGAGTCGCGCGATTTTGGGGTACTGATAATATTGCCAGAAAATCCGGGCTGGCCGCCGTCGAACTGTTCGATGCTATTTACGACGGAAAAGTAAAAGCCGTATGGATTATGGGTACAAACCCGGTTGTTAGCATGCCTAACGCCAACAAGGTAATAAAAGCCTTGCAGCGCTGTGATTTTGTCGTCGTTTCCGACTGCATTGCCAAAACTGATACGACTGTATTGGCGCAAGTTTTATTACCCGCGCTGGGCTGGAGTGAAAAAGACGGTACAGTGACCAATTCAGAACGCTGTATTTCCCGCCAACGCGCTTTATTCAGTCCGGCCGGCAGCGCCAGACCGGATTGGTGGATTATCGCTCAAGTCGCGGGGCGCATGGGTTTTGAACAGGCTTTTCATTACCAGAATGCCAGCGAAATTTTTCGTGAACACGCTGCACTTTCAGGTTTTGAAAATAACACCGGGCAAGGTTTGCGCGATTTTGATATATCCGCATTCGCTGAAATCAGTCAACACGATTATGACCTTCTAAAACCCGTTCAATGGCCTGTCAATCAGGCATATCCACAAGGCAGAGCACGACTATTTGATGACGGACTATTTTTTACCGCATCGGGCAAGGCTCAGTTTATTGCTATAGAACCCAGGCCACCCGTTAATCTGCCCGATAAAAATTACCCGTTAATATTAAATACAGGACGGTTACGAGATCAATGGCACACCATGACCCGGACCGCCATTGCCGCCAAGTTAAATCAGCACAAACCTGAACCTTTTGTGGAAGTACATCCTGTTGACGCAGAACGCTACTCACTTTTACCCAATGTCCTGGCCGTTATCGAAAGCCAATGGGGTTCAATGATCGCGCGTGTTCAAATTACCGGCACCCAACAACAGGGTAGCCTGTTTGTACCTATGCACTGGACTGAGCAATATGCCAGTCAGGGGCGGATGGGCGCATTAGTTAATCCTGTCGTTGACCCGGTTTCCAAGCAACCGGAAAGCAAGCACACACCCGTTCGAATCAAAGCTTATCAAGCTCTCTGGCAGGGCTTTATCTTGTCGCGTCGAGAACGGACTGTTACAGGATCTGAATATCGGGTCAAAATCAAAGGCGAACAGTTTTATCGTTATGAACTGGCGGGTGAAACCTTACCTGAAGACTGGTGCAGCAGTGTCAGAAAAAATCTCTGCAACACCGCTGACGAAAATCCGCAATGGCAGGAATATCAGGACCTAGGCAATGGCAATTACAGGGCTGCGCGGATTGTTGATAATCAACTGGAAACCGTGATTTTTATCTCTGCCGATGGCAATCTTCCTGATCGTAGCTGGTTATCCAGCCTATTTACAAAACCGCAATTAGAAACACAGGAACGCATGACGTTATTAACGGGTAAACCACCCCTTGGTGTTCCTGATGCGGGCATTATTGTCTGCGCCTGTTTTAACGTCGGTGAAAAAACCATACGGACAGCAATCAAGGAAAAAGGTCTTAAAACCCATCAGGAAGTGGGCCTTTATCTTAAAGCGGGGACTAACTGCGGATCCTGCGTCCCTGAAATCAAAGCCTTGTTGTAACTAAAGCTAGTTAACGTTTAGTTTGATATAGGTTTCATCCATCCGCCACTAAGTATCCACAGCACGTTTAATTTTTTTAGCCGCCAAAGCCAAGGAAGATGAGTAGATGATAACCCAGCGATTGAGTGTGGAATGATTAACTTTAACCTCTCTTTCTTCCATAATGGCTTCAAAGTCACGATAAGAGACAGTCTTGAAGGCCAGGTGTTAACAATGAAACGCGAAAGCCAAGACGGCAGCCGTGCCTTTCAAGGCTCCTCAGAAGTCTGCGCCGATAGTCCACTCCAAAGCCATTGCTGCCAATGGGCTAAAAGCGAAGCCCGTACGATCACTACCGATTACAAAGAGCCATTGCGTCAACAGATAACTAGCAAAATGGCAACGGAAGCCGCCAAAGTGGTTTACAGTCAGAGCAAAACGATTGTTGAGCCGGTGTTTGGTCAAACGTCAAAACGCTATCATTTTTGGTCAATTTTAAATTTGGCCTCACGAATTTTTAAATTTCCCCAAACCCAGTCAGGGACTGCTCCTTCGAGAATCTAATTCTTGGACAGCCTCCTAGCCTGATTACAAACTATTACCGAAAACATCAGTACAAAATTTGATTTATCGACTACATTTAAATATTAGGAAAAAATGGCTTATAAACGGCCTGTTTTAATGGGCTGATTTTTTATAACGTCAATATGCCAACTCAATATCCCCTTATTGTTTTCGAAAATAGCAAACCAAATTATTATGAATACTTCAAGAAAATGGAAAAGCCTGATTATGAATGCACTCTTCCCGTTATTATTACTCGTATTCGGTAATAGTTGGGCATGCGATATTCCGAGTGAGAGATTCTGCGTCGATTACTTTAGTAATAATAATCTGAGCGGCACCCCCGTTCTAGTTGTTGAGGAATTGGTAATCGATCATAGTTGGCAAATGGGTAGCCCAGCCCCAAATGTTCCCATAGATAACTTTTCCGTCCATTGGCAAGGAAAATTCGTATTTGCAGCAGGAGAGTATACCTTTCACACTTTGGCGGACGATGGCGTCAAGCTCAAAATAGATGGTCAGATCGTCATTGACGGCTGGAAAAACCAGGCGCCGACCAACTATTATGCAACCGTTCCTATTACAGCAGGAGAGCATATTATTGAGGTTGAATATTACGAGGCAACTGGTGGCGCACGCTTGAAGCTGGATTGGGGGTCCGTACCTGCTTGTGATATGCCTGCAGGGCAGTTTTGCGTGACTTATTTTAATAACGACGCTTATAGCAACAACAATCCGGGCGGCAATCCAGTCCTGTCTACTAATGAGACAGCGATCGATCATAGTTGGCAATCGGGCAGTCCTGATCCCAGTGTTCACACTGATAACTTTTCCGGCCGTTGGCAGGGAAAATTTATGTTTGCTGCCGGCAATTATATCTTTCATGCCTTGGCTGACGATGGTGTAAAGCTCAAAATAGATGTACAGGCCGTCATTAATGGCTGGATAAACCAGGCACCGACAGACTATTATGCAACCGTGCCCCTTACTGCGGGCGAGCATACACTTGAAGTCGAATATTACGAGGCTTATGGCGGAGCACGCTTAAAGCTGGATTGGGAGCCCGCTCTAACCTGTGATCTTCCGGTAGGACAGTTCTGCGTGGCTTACTTTAATAACAAAGAGCTGAATGGAAACCCGCTTCTGATTAGTCATGAGTCAAAAATTGCTCACAGTTGGGGAGATGGTAGCCCAGCCCCCATTATACCGGTCAATTATTTCTCGGTACGTTGGCAAGGACAGTTTGATTTTGACCAGGGAAGTTATGTTTTTAACACCCTATCAGATGATGGCATTCGAGTGTGGGTGGATGATCAATTGATCATCGATGCCTGGACAATTAACGCTAGCGCCAGCGTTAGTAACAATAAAATGCTTTGGTTGAGTGGAAGACACCAAGTTAAAGTGGAATATTTCGAGAACTTGGGTAACGCAGAACTCTTCCTTGGCTGGCGATTTGCTACTTCGGCAACCACACAGATCGGTACTAATTTAAGTGATTGGATGGACTGGAGTACCGAGCAGCCCTTTATTAACTTGTTTAAGACTTCGCGCACATGGATTCCACAGTCACCTTTCGCGTGGGATACCGGTGAGCAGTCGAAGCTGGATTTGGATCAGAATGGCTGGGTACGCTCGTTACCGGCAGCCAATGACCCCAATACAAGCTATCGCAGCGTCGCTACGTTATTGCTTGTCGGCTCCGAATTAAATAGTTTTCGTACCGGCGGTGAATACGTGGTGCTCTATGATGGCGAGGGGCGTATCGAATATAGGTTGGGTGCGAGTAAAAATATTGCCAAGTCCGGCCCCGGCCGCGATGTCTTTAATATTGACAAAAATAACCCAGGCGATATTCAAATAACTATCTTCGAAACCGATCCCAATAAGACTGGTAATTATATTCGTAATATACGGGTAGTTTCATCCGGCAAAGTTTGTGATGATGATTTACTTGCGTATTGCGAGACTGATAATGACCCCGCATGCCAACGCTCTGCTTGCCGCAGTATGGAATCGGCTGTCGGCAATCGCTTATTTCATCCGCTTTTTTTACGAACCCTGACGCATTACCAAGCCTTACGCTTCATGTCACCCATGAGTATAAACGTGATATCCAGCTCCCAGTCCCAGTTAGTTAATTGGTCTGATCGAGCAACACTGGGTTCAGCCCGTTGGTCAAACCAAAAAGGCATACCAGTCGAAGTTGCTACGGCCTTATCTAACCAGACTCAATCAGACCCTTGGCTTAATATGCCACATCAAGCTTCCGATGATTATATTCGGCAGTCAGCAAGATTGGTT
>JBBQCU010000197.1:0-6756 GCA_038319065.1 Methylococcales bacterium | reverse complement strand
GTTTCATCAATCGCCTTGAAATTCAGTTCGACTATATGCTTACCTTTTTTACCATAGGTTTTTTCGACCGCGTATTTTATCGCGGTAATCGCTTGGGTCTCCGGCAACACGCCGGATATGGCAAAGAAGCAGGTCTGCATGATGGTATTAATACGCTTGCCCATGCCGCTTTTTTCAGCAACTGCATAACCATCAATGACATAAAAACGGATTTTTTTATCGATCATCTGTTGCTGCATTTTAGCAGTCAACGACTCCCAAACCTGTTCGACCAGCTCCGGCGAATTCAGTAAAAATACCGCGTTTTCCGCCGCATTGGCGAGCATGTCATAACGTTCCAGGAAAATCGTCTGATGGCAGCCGATAAAATTGGCATCGTTTTCGCCAATCAAATAAGTGGAGCGAATAGGATTAGGGCCGAAGCGTAAATGCGAAACGGTAATAGCGCCGGATTTTTTCGAGTCATAAACGAAATAGCCCTGAGCGAACAAATCAGTCGCTTCGCCGATAATTTTGATAGTGTTTTTATTGGCGCTCACCGTGCCGTCACTGCCCAAGCCGTAAAACATGGCCTGAAAAGTTTCGGCGAGGGCATCGGTGCGATAACTTGCATCCCAATCCAGGCTGGTGTGAGTGACATCGTCGTGTATGCCGATGGTGAAATTATTTTTTGGTTGCGCTTGTTTCAATTCGTCAAAAATCGCCTTAATCATGCCGGGCGTGAATTCCTTGGAAGAAAGACCATAACGGCCGCCAACCACCTTCGGCAATTCGGAAAATTTGGCCGTGCCGCTAATATAATCCTGAGCGAGAGCGCCGAGGACATCCTTATACAGCGGTTCGCCATCCGCTCCCGGCTCTTTGGTACGATCCAGTACGACAATTTTTTTACAGGTAGACGGAATCGCCGCTAACAGACTGTTTGCATCGAAGGGCCGGTATAAACGCACTTTAAGCAAGCCCACCGATTCGCCCTGACGATTTAGATAATCGAGCGTCTCCGCCACTGCTTCCGCGCCTGATCCCATCATTACTATAACGCGTTCCGCCTGTGGTGAACCCAGATACTCAAACAGGCGATAAGAGCGGCCCGTCAACCCGGCAAACCGATCCATTGCGCCCTGCACGATTCCCGGCATCGCCTGATAATAGGCATTGACCGATTCCCGCGCCTGAAAATACACATCAGGATTCTGGGCAGTGCCGCGCAGCACCGGGTTATCAGGTGTTAAGCCTCTACTCCGGTGTGCGCTTACCCATTCTTCCTTAATCATTGCCCGCAATACGGCATCATCCAGCGTACTGATTTTAGCGACTTCATGCGATGTTCTGAAACCGTCGAAAAAATGCATCAGCGGGATGCGGCTTTCCAGGGCTGCGGCATGTGCGATCAGCGCAAAATCCATGACTTCTTGCGGTGAATTGGAGCACAGCATGCCAAATCCCGTCATCCGCGCCGACATGACATCACTATGGTCACCGAAAATCGACAAGCCCTGGCAAGCCAGTGAACGAGCGGCAATATGAAACACCGTCGGCGATAACTCACCGGCAATTTTGTACATATTCGGAATCATCAACAGCAAGCCCTGGGAGGCAGTAAATGTCGTTGCCATTGATCCGGCCTGTAAGGCGCCGTGAATGGCTCCAGCAGCGCCCGCCTCGCTTTGCATTTCCGTCACTTGCGGCACCGTCCCCCATAAATTGACCTGCCCGCGAGATGACCATTCATCGGCCCACTCCCCCATGTTGGACGACGGGGTTATTGGATAAATCGCGATGACTTCGTTAAGTTTGTGCGCTACCATAGCGGCAGCCTGATTTCCATCGATTGTAAGTGTTTGCTGATTTTTCATTAGACTGCCCTGTGATGAACAAAAAAGAATTTTTATAGCCCTATTCCGGGTAAGATTTAGAAATTGGCTAATTTTACGCTTATTCTCAAATGATGGCATCACCCTATTTGCTTGTAGGGTTATGAAACGAACAGCAGTTTCGTTAGGAAAGACGGCTATCGACTTTGATGGTATAGAAAGCAGGTAATCACTCCTTGGAATGAAATATGTAATTTCACGATAAGGCCCAAAGACTTGGAGTGAGTTGGGAAATGGTTATGAATTTTTATAAATTGATGTGTATGGAGCACATGCTTTTCATGCGTACCACAAAAGGGTATCCCTATGGTAGACAAAAAAGCACGCCCTACTAAAAAACTGGTGATTTATTACTATTTTGTTGCATAATGAAACGTTATTCTTAAAGCGCAAAGGGTATAGCCTGCCGGGGGGCTTTTCGTGCTTCAAGATAAATTTGCTCACCTAAGGTCTTCGTGGCATTCATGTATGTCGGTAATCTCCAACTGCGTTCGCCGGATAAAATAATCGAATCAAGTAATTTTATTTTTAGACTTTGCAATGTTCCACTTATACCCTTTAACTCGGGGTCAACATAAGGAAAATTAACCGTGAAAAGATTGAACGGAGTCAGGCCGACATCTTGAAGCAGCCTGCGTAGTCTGGGTAAGTTATAGTAAACAATATGCCCAAATAGTTGCTGCTCCAGGTTTACCATCCCATCCCCCCAATAGTCAATTTCCCGCCCTAATAGATGCTTAATACGGTTTTGAAAGCAATCAAGATTGGGTGTCGTCAAAATCAAATAACCTTCATCGGCTAAGAGCTCATTGATAACGGATAAGGAATGCAATAGGATGGAATGTTCCAGATGTTCTGCGATTTCGGTGAATAATATGATGTCAGGTTCACCCACCTTTCCTTTGATTTCAGTACTTCGAAGATCACGCAAGTCACCGTCAATAACGTTAATATTTAGGTCGTCAACTTTTCGCTGGAAGACTGGATTTTTTAGATAAGGAGAATTAGGATGCTCCAGCACGCTATAGTCGAAAGGGATGTTGAGCATGCTCAAGTAATGGCAGATTGAGAAATCTTGATGTCCGCAGGAAAGACCGGACATATTGAAAATCCGCACAGTTTGTAGTTTCTCGCTTTTCAAATAGTCCAAAATTGAATTGATTGTTAAAGCATGCCGGAAAGCGTTTTTTTTAGCCCACCAATCACAAAGCGCCAAGTCTTCTTGCCCAACAATTTGATTTTCCACTAAGTAGCAGATTTCATATATTTCTTTGCGTATATCAGTATTAACCATTACCTAAGACTCTCTTTTAATTACAAACAAAATTATATACGCGTTTTTACAAAAAAAACCATATTATTCTAGACATCCGTCTTATCAAAAATCAATGGAGGCCAGACTCCAATGCTGCCACTTTAAATAGAACTAACCATCTCTTAGTTTGCCGGTCTTTGCGTGACTTACAATTAACTTATATTTCATAACATTACAATCGGAAACCAGCAAAACATTGCGGTGGGATAAACACCCTGTCTGGCGAGTGAGCGGTGCGTTCCTTAGTACACTGCGTTGCGGCTATACCTCAGCGGCCGAAGAAGCGGCCTTGGACCCACGCCCCAGCGAAAATTGTTACCACAGCCACCAGCAACGGCCAGTTGCCGGAGCCCAGGCCGGCGATGGCTGGTCCCGGGCAGACACCGCATAACCCCCAGCCAATGCCGAAGATAGCAGCGCCACCGATAGTGCGCATATTAATCTCAGAGGGGTGTTTGCCCCAAGCCGTGCCGAACAACGGCTTGGCGAGCAGGCGCGGTGCGAACTGGTAGAAAAGAGTTGCGACCACCACTGCGCCGCCCAGGACCAGCAGCAAACCCAAGTCGGTGAACCGCAGGAAGCCTAGCACGACTTCCGGATGGGTCATTGTGGAAAACGACAACCCGAAGCCGAACAGCACGCCCGAGACCAGTGCCCAAAGCAAGGTAGCCGGCTTCATAAGGCACCTCCGATGCGCGCCATCAGTTGAGCGGTGATGATCGCGGTCGCCAGGAAAGTCAACACGGCTAATAGCGAAGGCAGTTGCAAAGATGCAAGCCCGCAAATACCGTGGCCCGATGTACAGCCGTTGCTCATCCGCGCACCGAAGCCGACCAGAAACCCGCCCACCGCGAGTTGCCACCAGGACACACCGGTCTGCCAGGTACCCGTTGCGGACCAAAGCAGCCAGACAAGACCGCCAAGGACAAGCCCTGCTGCGTAGGCCAGCCGCCATGCGCGGCTTTCAGTGAAACGCGCCTGCTGGAAGAACGGTTGTTTCGAGACGTATGACCAGGTCGAGCTGAAAACCATGCTCATTCCGCCTATCAGGCCGGTTGTGACGAACAGCAGCCCAACTGCTGCGCCGATGATCAATCCGCCCACAAGGTAGTGGACGATGCCGTTGGGAAAGAATTGCTCCATTATGGTTATCCTACGTCAGAAGTTTATGTTATGTTCCGGGCCGGAATCGAAGCAGTAAGACATCCCTGCTCTTCATTATACAAGTCTAACCTACCAAAACAATTTCAACAACAAATCAAACTTTCAAAGTCTGTATGGTGAGCAGCATTTTTCTGCACACCTTTTACGCTTATTGCGGTGGGTAAAAAAGCCTGCCCCATCCTACACGGCTATGCCAGTTCTTTAACCGCCTCTTCGGTACGGAAAAACACCTTGCCTGGTTTTAGTTGCTTTAAAAAATCGGTTCTTTCGAGTTTATCGAGCACAGGACCTTTCACTTCTGACAGATGTAGCGTGATTTGGGATGCCTGCAAGTCATGGTTTAAACTTTCCAATGCCTCCAATGCGGTAGTGTCTACATCGCTAACTGAAGTAAATATAAGGATAATGTGTTTAACCTCCGGTTGCAGTATTAATTCGGATGCGATAAAGCCTTCAATATAATCAGTATTGGCAAAATTGATGCTTTCATCAATGCGAAGTAATAACAGGTGATGCCAGGTTTCTACGCTATGACGTTTGGCATTTCGATAATGTTCGGTATCGGTTATGCGTCCGACTACAGCAATATGCGGACGGCTTATTTTGCGTAACTGATTGACAAGAGTAAGGATAATACCCAAGGTAATACCTTCCTCAATGCCTAATAATAAAACACCTAATAAAGTGACAGTTTCAGCAGTACAGTCACCGCGATCATAACACCGGAGGTGAAGAATATTTTTCAGGCGCACCAAAGGGGTAATGGCAACCAGAATGATAGCCGCTAACGCTGCCTTGGGAATATTTTCAAACCAGGGGCTAAAAAAGATCACCGCCAAAGCAAGAATGCCGGCCGCGATCAGCATCGCCACTTGGGTACGGGCACCTGCTGTAAAATTTACCATCGTTCGACTAAAGCCGCCTGCTACAGGCATGCCTCCGGAAATAGCCGTAACAAGATTAGCTGCACCCAGTGCAATTAACTCCTGATTGGGTACGATTTTTTCCCCTCTGAGGTTGGCGGTCACTTTGGCAATAGCGACGCTTTCCACATAGGCAATCAGCGCGATAAAAGCAGAGCTGGGTAGTAACAAGCGCCATTTTTCAATACCAATAAAATCCAGGCTTAAGGAAGGAAAACCGGAGGGCACTAAACCGACAACCGCCACTTTATTTTGTACTGTTAAACCAAAGTAACTAACGGCTAAAGTAGCCAATAATACAGTTAACAAAGGCCCGCATTTACTGATTGCAGTCACCAGCGAAAGTTTGAATCCCGCTTTTTTGAGCATCGAAGTGAGCGGTTTACCGAAAAACAGCAGCAATAACACTGAAGCTACGCCAATTATTAAGGTGGTCGAATTAGTGGCCAGCAAATAATCTCTGTAACAGGCGCCATCAAAACCACAAGAAGGGCTTTTTAAACCGGCCAGTTGCGGCAATTGACTGACTATAATCAAAATGGAGGCACCGCTGGTAAAGCCGGTAAGCACGGGATGGCTGATAAAATTAACCAGACCGCCCATGCGCATGAGAGCCATCAGCGACATGATCAACCCGCTTTCTGCTGACAATATCAACGCACTTTGCACAGGATTACCCAAGGCGCTGATCTCAGGTGCATTTAAGGCGCTGGCAATCATAATCGCACCAATTGAAACCGGACCAACCGATAGCGTTCGACTGGTGCCGAACAAGGCATAAAGTACCGGCGGCAGAATACTGGCATAGAGCCCAAGCTGCGGTGGCAAGCCAGCCAGTATAGCGTAGGCAATACCTTGAGGTACCAGCAAGATTGCAGTAATGATACCGGCGAACAAATCGCTGTTAAAATCCTCACTGGTATAGGTTTTTAGCCAGCCCGCGATAGGAAAGAAAGCTGTCAATCGTGACATGTTGAGTTTTAAGTCAGCCATTGCTGTTTTTTTACCCTTGATCCTACACTTTCGCTAGGAATGAAGATTGGTGTAATAAATGTAGATTGGTGTGGGTTCCCATGCACAAGCAACAGTTACATTAGGCTAATGAAGCCTCCCTCTCCAGCGTTAGGGGACGGGGAAGGCTTCTCCCCAAGGGGGCTAATTTATGCACACATCTTTCGGAGTGCTAGCCCTCTCAGAGGGAGAGGGAGTTAAATCAACAGCATTGCTCTTAACACCTGCTTGCAGTTTGACTTAAGAACCAGCACCCTTCCCACCCTTATGCTTTTTGCCAGGCTTCGAAACCACCCGCCATCGACAAGACATTTTTGTAACCTAACTGGTGCATCGTCTGCGCTGCCAGTGCAGAACGGCCGCCGGTGCGGCAATAAATCAGAACAGCCTTGGATTTATCTGCCAGTTCAGGGCTATTGCCAATTTTAAATTCCAGAACACCACGAGGCAGAAGCAATGCATTATCAAT
>JBBQCU010000196.1:0-6770 GCA_038319065.1 Methylococcales bacterium | reverse complement strand
AAACTGGGACGATTGGGGTCGATAACGTGGTTAAATAGTAACGACATAACACCTGAGTCAGCCATTACATTAGTCGGCGAGATGAAAATTCTGATTCCAATGGCTGGCCTGATTGATAAAGATGCAGAATTGGCGCGATTGGAAAAAGAAATACAAAAAATCAAAAACGACCTGCCAAGAGTTGAAGGCAAGTTAAGCAATCCAACATTTATTGATAAAGCCCCATCGGATGTTATTGATAAAGAAAAAGCCAAACTGGCAGATTTACGCTCAACGCTTAATAACCTTGAACAACAGCAAGTCAGAATTAAAGCTCTATAATGATTAACTGCTTTTTAAAGGATGAAGCCGTGTATGTAAAATACTGCGTTACAATTTGACTGGACACCATTTTTGTAGATGTTCACATACCAGGATGAGGCAAGTATATCTTCCATGATTACACTAAATTTAATCCGGGCACCATTTTATATTTTGGTTATCCGCAAAGATCACTGTTCAAAGTATAATGAACATTTTTCATGTTGTGCCTTGTACGTTGGACTTTGCGCCTTATTTTTATACAACTAACCAAGTAATTATCACATGGCTACTGCACCAAAAGATATTGAATTTAGTGGCTTTACAAAGTACTTGATTCTGGATGGACTGTTAACTGAAAGCGAAGCCAAAATTCATACCCAGGAAGCACAAAAAAAGAAAATCCCGTTATTAAGCTACCTTGTTGCCAACAATCTAATTGATAGTAAAGTTGTCGCAACAAAAGCCTCAATTGAATATGGCGTGCCTTTTTTGGATCTCGATGCTATTGATCTGCGTAGCCTCCCCGTAAATTTGATCAACGAAAAGCTGATCCGCAAACATCGTGCACTACCCCTTTTTATCCGGGGCAAAACGTTATTTATCGCCCAGTCTGATCCGACCAACCTTCTGGCGTTGGATGAAATCAAATTTCAAAGTCGGCTTCATCCGGAAACGATCCTGGTTGAAGAAAACAAGCTGATTAAGGCCATTGAAGCATCTCTGGAAGCCCTTGATTCATCAATGACTGATCTTCTTGATGAAGATCTGGAGAATCTGGACATTAGCGGAGGTGATGAAGAGATCACTAAAGCCGATATCAATATCGATATTGATGACGCGCCCATCGTACGCTTTGTCAATAAAATCTTGCTGGATTCCATCAAAAAAGGGGCTTCGGATATACACATGGAGCCTTATGAAAAAAACTTTCGCATTCGTTTCAGAGCGGACGGTATACTCTATCAGGTAGCCAGTCCGCCTGCCAACATCGCCAGCAGAATCATATCCAGAATCAAGGTGATGGCTAAAATGGATATTGCGGAACGCCGGGTACCCCAGGATGGCCGTATAAAAATGATTCTTTCCAGGCACCGTGCGATTGATTTTCGTGTGAATACCTGCCCTACCCTGTTCGGTGAAAAAGTTGTTCTGCGTATTTTAGACCCGACCAGTGCACAAATTGGTATCGAAAAACTGGGCTTTGAACCTGAACAAGAAAGACTTTACCTGGAGGCTATTAACAAGCCTTACGGTATGGTTCTGGTGACAGGTCCGACAGGTAGCGGAAAAACAGTTACGTTATACACCGGCTTAAACATACTCAATAGTGTCGAACGCAATATTTCCACTGCCGAGGATCCTGTTGAAATTACAGTAGAGGGTATTAATCAGGTCAATATGAATATCAAGGCAGGATTAACGTTTGCTAATGCGTTAAGGGCTTTCTTGCGTCAAGATCCTGATATAATTATGGTGGGTGAGATTCGTGATCTGGAAACCGCGGAAATCGCCGTTAAAGCCGCACAAACAGGACATCTGGTATTATCAACGTTACATACTAATGATGCCCCGCAAACATTAAACCGGCTCATGCAAATGGGTATTGAACCTTTCAATATAGTCTCTGCCGTTAATTTGATTATGGCTCAGCGTCTGGCGCGGCGTTTATGTGAACACTGCAAAACTCCTGCTAATTTTCCTGACAAAATCCTTATCTCTGCCGGTTTTAAAGAAGACGAGTTAAAAACACTTAACGTATTTAAAGCCGTAGGCTGTGAGCATTGCACTAATGGCTATAAGGGCCGAGTCGGCATTTATCAAGTCATGACGCTGAGTGAAAGAATGCGTGCCCTCATACTGGAGGGCGGCAATGCCTTGCAACTGGCAGAACTGGCAAAGGCTGAAGGTATCAATGACTTACGCGCATCAGGATTAAACAAAATTCGCATGGGCATTACCAGCCTGGAAGAAATCGACCGGGTAACCAAGGAATAACAATGGCAAACCAAACTGAACAACTTGATTTTATCTGGGAAGGCGTAGACAAAAACAGGAAAAAAACCAACGGGGTTATCCCCGCTAAAAGTGAAATGATAGCGAAAACTGAATTAAGACGGCAGGGTTATCGTGTCACCAAAATCAGAAAAAAACCCAAGCCGCTGTTCAGCGCAAGAGTCAAAGCTATCACCCCCGGTGATATAGCGATTTTCGCCAGGCAATTAGCCACCATGCTTAGTGCTGGTGTCGCCTTGGTACAAGCATTCGATATTATCGGTAAAGGCCACGATAACCCAAGTATGCAGGTTATGCTGTTAAGTGTAAAGGCGGATATTGAAGGCGGTGACACGCTTGCCGAAGCACTGAAGAAAAAACCACTGTATTTTGATGAATTATTCTGTAATCTGGTTGAAGCGGGCGAACACGCAGGGGTACTGGAAACACTTTTAGATAAAATCGCTACTTACAAAGAAAAAACCGAGTCCATGAAGAAGAAAATCAAAAAGGCTCTGACTTACCCTATCGCGGTGATTGTTGTAGCCTTTATTGTCACAGCTATTCTTCTGCTGTTTGTTGTACCTGTATTTGAAGACTTGTTCAAAGGCTTTGGCGCAGATTTACCCGCTTTCACTCGTATGGTTGTCAGTATGTCTGAATGGCTGAAAGAATGGT
Source organism: Methylococcales bacterium (assembly GCA_038319065.1). Lineage (GTDB taxonomy): Bacteria > Pseudomonadota > Gammaproteobacteria > Methylococcales > Methylomonadaceae > Methylobacter_C. The sequence continues at coordinate 3,797 of JBBQCU010000196.1, read as the reverse complement.
GGTGGATTGTGCTTGGCATCATTATTCTTGTTATTTACGTATTTGGCTATTTCAAAAAACGTTCCCGGCCATTTAATCACTTTATTGATAAAACTTTACTCAACGTGCCTGTCATCGGCTTGATAGTAAATAAGTCCGCGATTGCCCGTTTTGCCAGAACCTTATCAACCATGTCTGCTGCCGGCGTTCCTCTGGTAGATGCGTTGCAATCAGTTGCCGGTTCTTGCGGCAATATAATCTACGCCGAAGCCGTTTTGAAAATGCGAGAAGAAGTAGCAACAGGTCAAAGACTCCAGTTTGCCATGCTGCAAACCAAAATATTTCCTCACATGGTGCAACAGATGGTTGCTATAGGTGAAGAGTCCGGCTCTATGGATGCAATGTTAGCTAAAGTGGCTGATTTTTACGAAGAAGAGGTTGACAATCTCGTCGATAATTTAAGTAGCTTAATGGAACCGATTATCATGATTATTTTAGGTATTCTGGTTGGTGGCTTAATCGTTGCCATGTATCTACCTATTTTCAAAATGGGTGCTGCTATCCACTAAACCTGGAATAATGCCTTTAGGTAGCTCGCAAAAAATAAACCGCCACAAATTGACACATCTGTGTTAATCCGTGGCTGAATAGTTAAAAAATATAATGATCCAACAGCTAGATATTTTATTAAAATCACCCTATTTGTTTACGGCCTTGGCGTGCTTTATTGGTTTACTGGTAGGCAGCTTTCTTAATGTTGTTATCTATCGGCTGCCGATAATGATGCAACGAAACTGGCGTAAGGAATGCACCGAGTATCTGCAAATCGACTCAACAGAAACAGAACTTCAAGATCCCTTCAATTTGGTTTTCCCATTATCACGCTGTCCCAACTGCAATTCTCCCATCAAGCCCTACCAAAATATCCCAGTCATCAGCTACCTTTTTTTAAAAGGTCAATGTGCTGCATGCAGCAATCCAATTTCTTCGCGTTATCCAATTATAGAGGTATTAACTGCAATAACTTCCGCCGTAGTGGCTTGGCATTTTGGCTACACACCGCAAACCGCTTTTGCTCTGTTGCTGACATGGTCGCTGATTGTGCTAAGCTTTATCGATATTGACCATCAATTATTACCCGACAACATCACACTCCCCATACTTTGGCTGGGCTTGTTTTTGAGCCTGTTCGGTTTATATACCGATTCACATGCCAGCATTACCGGTGCAATTGCCGGTTACACAATTCTTTGGTCTGTCTATCATTTGTTTAAACTGGCAACCGGCAAAGAAGGAATGGGCTATGGTGATTTTAAATTGTTGGCTTTATTCGGCGCCTGGCTGGGTTGGCAATACTTACCCGTTATTATTATATTATCATCATTGGTCGGCGCAATCATTGGACTATCCATGATTATTATTATAAAACGCGACCACAACAGTCCCATTCCTTTTGGCCCCTATTTGGCAGCCGCAGGCTGGATAACACTATTGTGGGGCAATGACCTGAATCAGTTTTATTTAAGCACGGTGGGCTTATAGAAACATGCTGAAAATTGGCCTCACTGGTGGCATAGGCTGTGGTAAGTCCACAGTTGCCAGGATTTTCCAGCAATTAAAAACGCCAGTTATTGATGCTGACGAAATAGCCCATCAGCTGGTAGCTCTCGGACAACCGGCACTCGGTCTAATACAGCAGGAATTTGGCACAGGTGTATTCAACCCGGATGGTTCACTGAATAGAAAAAAACTCAGTGAATTTGTTTTTTCCGATCTCAAACAAAAGCAAAAACTGGAATCCATTCTCCATCCTTTGGTATATGGATGCATACTGGCTGAACTTGAGCAGTTAAACTACTTGAACAAGCCGTACTGCATCATATGTATCCCGTTAATATTCGAAACCAATATGACCCACCTTGTAGACCGTATACTTGTTATCGACTGCTCTGTTGAGACACAAATCGAACGCGTACGGAAGCGGGATAATATGACTGTAGAAAGAATACAATCCATTATTGACAGTCAGGTATCACGCGCCTTTAGAAAATCCCAAGCCAATGATCTGATCGATACCTCGGAAACCAACGACAGACTTGCAGAAGTGGTCAAAAAACTGCACAATTTGTACCTTTCAATAAGCACTTGCCAGGATAAACTTGTCTGTGAATAACACAATTACTTATGAATTTCCTCTCAATGAAAGAATCCGTGTTTTCATAAGACTCGAACAACTATTTCAACAATTTATCCATTTTTCAGCAGGAAAGACTGTTGCCGACAAACGCGCTGCAATTTCTGTGTTGCTTGACATCATGTCGATTTTCAGACGCAACGATCTAAAATCGGAAATTTTGAAAGAACTTGATCGCCATGCAACAGTGCTCAATAAAATCGCTAACAGCGAAGGTGTTGATACTGAAAAATTGCAAAACGTACTTGATCAACTCTCCAAAATCAGTAAAAATCTCTATGCTGTTACCGGAAAAATTGGTATCCAAATCATGGAGAGTGACTTATTTCAAAGCATTGCCCAGCGCAGCTCTATCCCCGGAGGCACCTGTTCTTTTGATTTACCTGAATACCATTATTGGCTGGAACAGGATGAAGGCATTCGCCTAAAAGACCTGCAAAACTGGAGCAGTCCGTTCATCGACATTCACTCAGCGATCGATTTTATTCTAAATTTTATACGCAACAGTCGATCCGCCACTCAGGAGGTTGCTGTTGCGGGCTTTTTCCAGATTTCTCTGGATCGAAGCCAGCCCTTCCAACTGATTAAGGTCAGTGTGGATAAATCACTGCCCTGCTTTGCCGAAATCAGTGGCGGCAAACACCGTTGCACCATCCGCTTTATGGAGCCGGCTGTTGATGATAAACGCTCGGCTCAAAGCATTGATGATATTCCATTTACTTTAACCTGCTGTTTATTCTAATGACATCACCCGTCAAACCGCTCATTGTAAAATGTCCTGTTTGTAAACGTCCTGTCCCATGGATACCTGAACAGGAATTTAAACCTTTTTGCTCTGAACGTTGTAAATTAATAGACTTGGGTGAATGGGTAATGGAGGAAAAAAGGATTCCCGGAGAATCGCTGGAGTTGGAAAACGATAGCGATGAGGACTCTTTTTTTCAATGAAGATTGGTCAAAGCTTATGTTAGGTTGCCAAACGGCAAGCAACACAAACCGTATAGTTATGGACAGCGTAACAAACCCGCTCAAATTGAATGGTAAATAGCATTATCGTTTGCCCCCCCCTTTCCCAATAGAAGCGGTGGGCAGAAAAGCGTGCCCACTCTATACGACTAATAGCATCACACAATCTCAACTTTAAACAATGACCAATCACTACCCCATCGGCCCTGTTATGCTGGATGTTGAAGGCTTAACCCTGGCTCGGCATGAACAAGAAAAAATAAACCATCCCAACACCGGAGCGGTTATTCTTTTTTCGCGCAATTACCAAAATCCTGAACAAGTTACCGAACTTATTTATAGCATTCGTGCAGCGCGTGATGGCGACATTTTGATCGCTGTGGATCAGGAAGGAGGTAGAGTGCAACGGTTCCAAAACGGTTTTACACAATTGCCGCCTGCCTCCAGCTATGCTCAGGCTCCAGATCTTGCAGAATCCGCTGGTTGGCTAATGGCCGCGGAATTACTGGCAGTTGGTGTTGATTTCAGTTTTGCGCCCGTACTGGATATTGATTGCGGCGTCAGCGAAATTATCGGCGATCGCTCTTTTTCAAATGATCCTGAACTGGCGACACACCTTGCCAGTTTATTTAGAAAAGGTATGAATGAAGCGGGGATG
>JBBQCU010000195.1:0-6797 GCA_038319065.1 Methylococcales bacterium | reverse complement strand
CCAGAAATGCGGCTCTGCACTGCAATTTACCGGCTATAGCCGATGATTCCGGTTTAGTTGTAGATGCTTTAAATGGTGCGCCGGGCGTGATTTCTGCACGCTATGCGGGTTTTGGCGCCAGTGATCAGGACAATGTGCATAAATTGCTGAAGGAACTTGAAGGTGTTCCGGAAACTCAACGGAGCGCGCGTTTTATCTGCGTTATGGTGTTTATGGAGCATGCAGAAGACCCTTTTCCGGTCATTGCGCAAGGGGTTTGGGAAGGCAGGATTTTAAATGATGCTACCGGTGACAATGGCTTTGGTTACGATCCGGTATTTTGGGCGCCGGGACATAATTGCGCATCGGCTGAATTACCTGCTGTGGTTAAAAACTCATTGAGCCATAGAGGCCAAGCATTAAGAAGCTTAACGGCTTTAATTAAGGCTAGAGAATTGTTATAACCAGGGGTGCGATAAAACGTCCCTACAGACATAGGTATCTACACAAATGTTGTTGCTTTTTTTCCAGAGGGAGAAGGCTGGGATAAGGGAAAATATAAATGGTTGATTTTAATCTCCTCACCCCTGCCCTCTCCAGCAGGAGAGGGAGCAAAGTTACTTTGTAATTGATTATTTTAATATGAAAAAAATGTGTAGATACTTATGCCCTGCCGGCTACGCCACATAATATTATTTTATGAACTCACTACTTCCAATCGCCCATCAGTTTGCCAAGGCTGTTTCAAAAATATCGCCGCTTGGCAACGGCCTGATTAATGATACGTTCCTGGTTACAACGGAATCATCGCACTTTGTTCTGCAACGTATAAATCGAACCGTTTTTCCTGCGCCTGACCGGATTATGGTCAATCTGATCAGGCTTAATCAGCATCTTGAAGAAAAATCAGGTTCGGCGGTTAATCTTAAAATCCCGGTTATTTTAAAAACCACAAACCACCTTGATTTTTATCAGGATGAACAGGGTGATTACTGGCGCGCATTAAGCTTTATAGGGAATACTGAAAGCCTGGAGACTATCAGCAATATATACCAGGCCCAACAGACAGGATTTGCGCTGGGACATTTCCATCGCTTAGTCAGCGATCTTGATCCTTTAAGTTTGCATGATACCCTGCCCGGCTTTCATATTGCCCCCAACTATTTAAGTCATTACCACCTGGTGTTGACGCAAACACCCGCTCAACTTAATCCTGAAAGCCTTTACTGCGCGGAGTTTATAGCCAAATTTCAACACTTGACCGACGAACTGGAAACGGCTAAACAGCAAGGATTGTTGTCATTACGGGTTATTCATGGCGATCCTAAATTAAATAATTTTCTGTTTAATCAAGACAGCAAAAAAATCGTCAGCATTATTGACCTGGATACGGTTAAACCAGGTTTGGTGCATTACGATATTGGTGATTGTTTACGATCCTGTTGCCACAGACTGGAATCCAATAACTTTGATTTGAATATTTGCACCGCTATATTAAGTAGCTATTTATCCGAAGCCGGCGTTTTTTTTACAGCTTATGATTACCACTATTTATACACCGCCATTCAATTGATTCCGTTTGAACTGGGGCTTCGGTTTTATACGGATTATCTGGAAGGTAACCGCTATTTTAAAGTAACTGATCCTGAACAAAACTTGCAGCGCGCAGCCGATCAATTCCAGTTGTGTGAGAGTATCATGGCGCAGAAATCAGCCATTAAGGCGCTGATAGCGAAATTAAGTATCCATGAAAATTTGACAACTTTACCGGAGAGTTAAGCACATTGCTGACAAAAGCCTCTACTGAACAGTATAATCTTATTACCGGTTATGGCTTGGTGTTGCTCGGCGCATTAGGATTTTCAGCCAAATCCATCATAATCAAACTGGCATATGCCGCCAACGGTGAAGTCGATGCCATCACCCTTTTGGCTTTGCGGATGTTGTTTGCATTGCCGTTTTTTCTTCTGGTCGCGGTCTGGCGCAACAAAAAATCGTCTGCGCTACCGTTGGACAGAGAACAGTGGGTAGTGATTATCATTCTGGGCTTGATGGGCTATTACATATCCAGTTACCTGGATTTTCTGGGATTGCAATTCATTTCGGCAGGACTGGAGCGGGTTATCATCTTTCTGTATCCCACTTTTGTCGTATTGTTTTCTGCCATTGTCTACAGACGGCGAATCATGGCCCGGGCCGGTATTGCGTTGGGTTTGTGCTATGCCGGCACCCTGTTGGTTTTTATCGAGCATATTAAAATCGCATCATCCGGTCTTTTATTGGGCTCAGGCCTGGTGCTAGGCAGCGCCGTCATTTTTTCCTGATTTGTAATGGGCAGCGGTGTTATGACGCAGCGTATAGGCTCTGCGCGTTTTACCGCTTACACGATGACAGTTGCCAGTTTGGCAACATTAGCGCACTTTGCTTTATTGAATGCTGCTAAACTTGCACGATTGCCCCCGCTCCCATTCGCAGGGTGGGAACGTGTTTATAGTCTGGCATTCATCATGGCCGTTTTTTCTACCGTCTTGCCGGCTTTTTTCATGAATGCCGGCATACGCAGAATCGGTGCGGGGTCAGCGTCCATTATCAGCGCCACAGGTCCGATAGCAACCCTGATTTTGGCCTATATGTTCTTGGGTGAGGCGATTACCCTGATTCAGCTGGCAGGCACTATTTTTGTGTTGGCCGGAGTATATGTGGTGAGCCGGGTTAAGTTATGATTTTTACTCCGATTAATATTGTGGTGCAGAATCGCTGGGTTTTTCGCTGTTGCTCTAACAAAGTCTGCCGAACTGAAATTTACCGCTCTGGACAATAATTAAAAATTAGACTAGATTCTCACCACATCAACCGACTACATTGCAGGGAATTATGAAAAAATTCATCAACTTTGTTCTTTTAATATCGATAATGTCTTGTTCCGCTGTTGCACACTCGCAAAACGCAGAGGAAGTCGACCCCGGCTTTGTAATATTGGATGTCCTGTTTTACCGGCCAGTGGGGTTTGCGGTAACAATCATAGGCACCGGGGTGTTTATAGGGATAAGTCCCTTAACGGCATTTGCATCCATACCTAAACCACACGATGCGTTTGCCAAAGTCGCCAAGATTTTAATTCTTGCGCCTGGCGGCTATACATTTATTAGGCCGTTAGGTGACCGGGACATCTATTATCATGTGCCGGCGTATAAGCATAAACCGGTTGCAACGCAGAATTACGTCGAACCCTATAATAACGCAGTAATGCCAAAGCAACGTCCTGCAGTTCCTTCTGCACCCAATATTCAGCCGCCGCAACGATACCCTGATATGGGCAATGGCTTGTAAATTACTGGCTCGCAGCCATGTAAGATTAGCATCTGCGGCTATCCAGTTAGAAAAACATGGGGGCAAAGTTATTATTATCAAATGATAATGACGAGAGTATAAAATATGCGGAAATTGGATAATAATTTGTAATGTCTTTAAAAATTGAAATGTTGGAGTAGAAAATGCTTGAAGCTCTTTGGTCAGTTGAATTCGCCTCAAACCATAATATTATTGGCTCAGGTGTAGTTGTATTTGAGACCGGTCGTATATTTGGCGGGGACGCTCAGTATTACTACACAGGAAAATATGAGGTTAAAAATGGTTTGCTTGCTGGCAATCTTGAGGTTGTTCATTACAGTGGAGAGCCGTGGTCAGTTTTTGGAACTTTAAAAACATTCTCTCTAATTCTGTCAGGTGCACCAAGTGAACCTACATTTGTTGTTAAAGGCGTGCAGGTAGAAGACACTTCAAATGTGATAATGATTCGTCTTACAAAACGAGCGGCCTTACCGTAGTTTAAGAACATAACAATCGTTAGGCAATTATGAGCCCAACTGTATTTCGTGAACGTGGTTATCGGTTTTACTTCTTTTCTCGTGAAGAGTCGCGAATGCACGTTCATATACAACACTCTGATGGCGAGGCAAAATTTTGGCTTAAACCCGCCATTGAACTTGCTCAAAACTTCGGGTTATCTTCACAAGAATTGCGAGAAGTAGAGAGTCTGGTTAAATTACACGAACAGGAGATTCAGGATGCCTGGTACTAACATTTCCCAAGTTGAAATCCTAGGAATTTCAAAACATGGCTTCTGGTTACTTCTTGATGAAGAAGACGAGCTGTTTATTTCATTTCCAGAGTTTCCCTGGTTTCGCAAAGCATCAATAGAGCAGTTATTTCATGTTGAGCGGCCAATGCCGCATCATCTTTATTGGCCCGAGCTAGATGTTGACTTGCATGTTGATTCAATCCGGCATCCGGAGAAGTTTCCTCTGGTTTCACAGTCTATGAGAACGTAGGATGTGGTGCGCGGTAGCGATCCGCATCAAACCGGAGTTACCGCCGTCGCAGGCTGAACAATCACTGACTACGGTTAAGAAAAGAGGAGTACAAAAACATGTTTTTATACTACGGAAACAAGGTGCATCAGACCGGAGTTAGACCTGACAGGTTTATAAAACCAGCCAGGTCTGTCCCATATTAAGTGGAAAGCCCTCAAAACCAGTCTACAGTAATATTGTTAAAATCCAGCTTCAAGTCTTTGGCGGCACATAACCTTCAGGCATATCGTCATTACCTTCAAACAGAAATTTGCTTCTTTCTTCTGCCAGAAAAGCCCTGGCTTTGGGGTCAAAACTGGCCAACCTATTTTCATTAATCAGCATGGTTTGCCGGGTTAACCAGTCTTTCCAGGCTTGTTTGGATATTTTTTCATAGATTTCCTGGCCTTTAGGTCCTGGAAATGGCGGTTCATCAAAGCCTTCGGCTTCTATACCCAATTTTACGCACTTGACCATTCTAGTCATTGTTATCCTCTTGTGTGTTGTTGCAATAGCAGTTTTATCGGCGCTGGTAATCCCAGGGTGTTAATCTGTTCAGGGTTATACCAGACAGTTTGACTGGCTTCCATCACAAAATTTATAGGGTTATCCGTTTGGATAAGAACCGGTGTGTAATCCAGATGATAATGGGAAAAGGTGTGACGCCGGGTCGTCAGTGTTTGCGAGCCGGCAATAATCATTTTTTTTGTCAAACACCAGTTATGCGCGGCTTCAATACTGTCAAATTCAGGCAGGCTCCATAAGCCGCCCCAAATGCCGGTGGATGGTCTTTTTTCCAGTAATATCCAGTTAATATTATTTCTCAGTAACAAGAAAAAAAGTCGCTTCACCGGCAAAGTTTTAGCCGGTTTAGGTGTTGGCAAGAGGGATACAGTTCCGCTAGCTCTGGCTAAACAATGTCCCTCAAGCGGGCAATCGCCGCAGGCAGGTTTACTGCGGGTACAAATTGTCGCGCCGAGATCCATTATAGCCTGTGTGTAGTCAGCCACGCGATCCACGGGTGTCAGATGGGCGCTAATTGTCCATAATTCTTTATTAACCCGGTTATTTCCCGGCCAGCCGGAAACCGCTTTAAATCGGGTCAGTACTCTTTTTACATTGCCGTCCAGTATAGGATGACTTTTTTTAAAGGCGATGCTCAAGATAGCCCCGGCGGTCGATAATCCTATGCCCGGTAAGGCGATGAGTTCATCCAGCGTATCGGGAAAACGGCCTTGTTCCACGATAAGTTGTGCGGTTTTATGCAGGTTGCGGGCGCGGGCGTAATAACCCAAACCCGACCAACGATGTAAAACTTCATCAACAGGTGCTTGCGCCAAACATTCTATAGCAGGGAATTTTTCTACGAACGTATTAAAGTACGGAATAACGCTCGCAACCTGAGTTTGTTGCAACATTGTCTCGGAAAGCCAAACACGATAAGGCGTAATGTCTTGTTGCCAGGGCAAGTCTTTTCGGCCGTGTTGATCGAACCAGGAGAGTATGTGTTGCTGAAAGACTGACGGCTTCATAAGAGAGATTGTGAATACTATAGGGGTGGCTTGATTATTAATGTTTTTTAAAAAGGCCTTTTAATAAATCACCTACGCCGGGCCCTAATTTTTTATCGATTTTATCCACTATTTTGTCTATTTTTTCCTGGTTTTTTTCGACAAATTTTTCTATTTTGGCTTTATTTTTTTCGGTTAATAGTGATGCTACATCCAGTGTATAAGTAGGCTTGCTGAATGTGCCGGCAACCGTAATATTGATAGGCGTGTCATGGACCTGTTCCGGTTCTGTGGGGGTAGCTCCTGCCTTGATGAGTCTGGCATTAAGTTTATAATCCAGCTTCTCTGTATTTAGATCCGCGTTGCCCTTGCCGTTGATATGTATCATGGAGGCTGTGGCAACCAGATCATCGTTCCGGATAAGGCCGTTGTTGATGGTAGCTGTTCCGGTTATTTCAGAAAATAACGTCTGATCATTTTTATTTTTGGCGGGTAATGCCGGCTCCTTGATTAAGGCCTTGGCTTGATCAATCATCTTTTGCAAATTAAAGCCTTTGACTACACTATCTTTAAACAAAAAACTGAAGTTCCCATTCAGCGAGGATTTAAGTTCATCGGCAGTGTTACCTTGTCCTTGCAGTTGTGCTGATGCGTCAAGCACTCCGCTCATTCGGGCTTCACCTTTAAGGTCCTTAAGCAAGGGCTCAACTTGTACATGAATTATGTTTTCATTTAAAGCCAGCGCCGGTATTTTATTACGCGTATCGACACTGAGACTGCCGTTATATGAGCCTTGGTAAAAGGCTTTAGCGGATTGTTGCGTTTTGATAATGCCATTCTTCGCGCTCAAGTTTAACTGAATGTCCTGCATAACCAGACCGTTAACTTTAAGCTTGCCCAACGATAATTGGCCATCAATATTCAATTTTCTTAAGGTTTCTACGGGTAAAGCAGA
>JBBQCU010000194.1:0-6810 GCA_038319065.1 Methylococcales bacterium | reverse complement strand
TATCGAAAACAAGGACATCGGCTTCGTCAAGCCGGGCGATAGTGCCGAAGTCAAGATCGAGACCTTCCAGTATACCAAGTACGGCACTATCCACGCCAAAGTCATTTCTGTCTCGCACGATGCCATCAACGATGAGAAGCGCGGCCTGATCTACTCGACACGTGTCAAAATGGAAAGGGCCAAAATCAACGTGGACGGCACCGACGTCAACCTCAGCCCAGGCATGGCTGTATCGGTCGAAATCAAAACCGGCAAACGGCGTGTCATCGAGTACTTTCTGAGTCCCCTGATGCAGTACGGGCATGAAAGTTTGCGGGAACGATGACCGGCATCCTGAGTTTAGGAACGTGCACGAAATAAATTGACCCTTAATATCCCCTCTCCCCAGCTCTCTCCCTTCTGGAGAGGGCGTAAGATGAAAAGGCAACACAAAAGGCTGTGTTTTCCTATCGACTTCGTGATAAATTTAATCCTTAGTACAGTTTGCCTGGACCTTATCCGTTTAATGACAATGAACTGTTCATCCAACCGAGGAGATATTTTATGGTCGACAGAAGACAATTTATCAAGAAAACCGCAGGTAGTCTGGCAGCGTTTGGAGGACTATCCCTATTGCAACGCTCGGGCCTTGCGGCCACTGCTGCTGGTGGCGATGAATCAACGGTCCTGGATGCGCTTCCCGGCAAAGAGGCACTGATTAAAAAAACTTACCGGCCTCCCAATTATGAAACGCCGGTCAATTATTTTGATGCGCCATTTACGCCCAATAACCTTTTCTTCGTGCGTTACCATAATGCCGTGATTCCCGAAGTGAAGGCCGGCGAGTGGCGTCTGCGCATTGGCGGCGATGCCGTTCGTACGCCGTTAGAATTCACCCTAGAACAATTGCGCAAGGATTTCAAACCGGTCGAAATTGCTGCACTGTGTCTTTGCTCCGGGAACCGCCGGGGCTTGTTTCAACCGCAGGTGCCCGGCGTGCAGTGGGGTTCCGGAGCGATGGGCAATGCGCGCTGGCGCGGCGTCCGGCTGAAAGAGGTACTCGCGGGTGCCGAAATCGGCAAATCCGCCCTGGAAGTGAGCCTGGACGGTGCCGATTCGGGTGTACTGAAAACAACGCCGGACTTTGTCAAAAGCCTGCCGCTGGCGAAAGCACTGGATGAAAACACGCTTATCGCCTTCGAGATGAACGGCGAGCCTTTGCCGCACTGGAACGGCTTTCCCGCCCGCCTGATCATTCCCGGCTGGACCGCCACCTACTGGATGAAGCACTTGATTGCGGTCAATGTATTGTCGAAACCGTTGGACAGCTTCTGGATGAAGACCGCTTACCGGATTCCGAAGGATCGTTTCCCAAGCGGACAATTTAGCTCGCAGGAAACCGGAACGACTATGCCGATCACGGAGATGGTGGTAAATTCATTGATCACCAATCTGGCGGATGGACAGACTTTGCCTGCGAACAAATCCCTGGAAATCAGGGGAGTAGCCTGGGATGGCGGCAATGGCATCGCAAAAGTGGAAGTTTCCACGGATGGCGGCATTACTTGGCATCAGGCCTTACTGAAGGAGGATTACGGACGGTTTTCCTGGCGCCAATGGCACCAGGCCTTTGAACTCAAAGGTCCGGGGGAATATCGGCTCATGGCGCGAGCTACCAGCCATTCCGGCGCCAGCCAACCGCTTGAGCCGATCCCGAATCCTTCGGGTTACCACCACAACGCCGTGCAGAAAATTACCATTCAGCTAGCCTGAGGAGAACATTATGCGAACGCTGTTTTTGTTATTATCGTTTTTCGCCGCCACGGCAACAGCCGGAGAAAACCGGATACTTTTAAAGGACCGGCCGGGCAGAAATCAGGTTATCGCGCAGTGCGCAATGTGTCACAGCCTGGATTATATCACCCTGCATGCCGCAATTCTGGATCGGGCCGGCTGGGAAAAAACCGTCGGCAAGATGATCAATGTGATGGGTGCACCCATTAATGATGCCGACAAAAAGATCATCATCGATTATCTGGCAAATAATTACGGGAAATAATACTCAGACGGCCTTGTTCAAGTTTGCAATGAATTATCCGAGTCCGATGGGCAGTTTGCACTGCCCATCGGCCCCCTAGCAGTCAGTTGAATTTTCTAAATATTAATCCTATTATCTGACAATCCTGTGTCCCCGTCCGCTCATACAGTTGTTATAAGCATTTTTGTACTGGTCTTCCGAGCTTAGACCTTTATATGCGCCGCCGCCAAAACCGCCCGTCGCAGCACCGATGGCTGCGCCCGTGCCCGGACTTCCGGTGAATGCACCTATAATTGCGCCTCCAGCTGCACCGAGCAAGGCACCGGTTCCCGCACCGATAGCGGTTTCTTTTGCGGTCCCGCCCGATGCTTGACTGGCAAGTTGTTTGCATTCGGCCATGTCCTGGTTAATTCGATACGCATTAGGATCGTTATAGGCATCGACGGTGGGCTGATATCCGCCGTAGCTGTAGCAGCCCGAGAGCAACATGCCGCCGATAAAAGCAATACCGGTTGTTAATTTTTTCATATAGATTTCCTTTTGAAAGTGTTTGTTACAATTTATCAATTAATTATGAACGTTATCTGAACGTTGTGTCCTTATTATAGTTCCCTTAAAACCCGCAGTGGAGATTTATTAAGCACATCTCTTACCCCCCAACATCCTGCCATACCAACGAATAAAGCCCCTGCTAATGGTATAACAGGCCACAAATACAGGCTGGGGCGATACTCCATATTCATAACTTGCGTATATAACGCATAAATAATGGCCTCTGAAATGACCACAGCCAACAAACCGGAAATAAGCCCCAGCGTGCTAAATTCGATAATATGGGTTTTTCTTAACAATGAACGATTCGCGCCCAGTGTTCGCATTAGCGCGCCTTCATAAATCCGGCTATCCAGCGTCGCATAGACGGCAGCAAACAATACGGTAAATCCGGCCATTAAGGCAAAGTACAGCAAGTAATTGATGGCTTGTGTCAATTGAGTCAATAGGGTTTTAAATTGCCGCAAGATTAAATCGACTTCCAGAATAGTCGTACCGGGATATTTTTTTACCAATGTGTTTAACACGTTTTTTTGGGTTTCAGGCAAATAAAAGCTGGTGATAAAAGTGCTGGGGTAGGCGTCCAGTGTGCCCGGTGAGAAAATCATATAAAAGTTAGGCTTCATGGTATCCCACCGAAGTTCACGAATACTGGTAACTGTCGCGTTAATTTGTTGACTGCCGACAGTAAATGTCAAAAGATCGCCTAACTTTATTTTCAGGCTATCGGCTAATTTCTGTTCAACAGACACCAGGCCGGCCTGTTGATTTTTCCACCAATTTCCAGCTACTATTTTATTCTCTTCAGGCAGTTCTTTTGTCCAGGTAAGACTTAATTCTCTATGCGTAGCATTTTCGCCCTGTGAGTCTTTAGTGACAATTTGTTGTACCGGTGTGTTGTTGATTTCTATCAGACGACCTCGAACTACCGGATAAAACCGGCTTCCAATAATATGTTCCTGTTGCAGTTCCTGTTGAAAGGCCGCTTTTTGGTCCGGAAAAATATTTAGCGCAAAATGATTGGGCGCGTTATCGGGCAATTGCTTTTGCCAGTTATCGATTAAATCAGTGCGCACGGTAAAACTGAGTACCATGGCAACCAAAGTAATGCTGAAAGCCAGAATTTGGCTGACACTGGCGCGGCTATTTCTTAATAAGCCCTGCAAGCCGAAACGCCAGGTCAAGCTCATGGACGGCAGCGCCCTCCGGGTTAAATTCAACAAGCCGTAAACCAGCAAGCCCAGCACCAGCAAAGCCGTCAGACCCACGCCTAGAATGGTTGACGTCATTTTAATATCATCCGTATATTTCCATATCAAGATACCAATAATACCGATTGATAAACTATAGATCAGCCAGGCGCTAGTGGGCAAAGGTTCCAGTTCCCGGCGCAATACCCGTAGCGGAGACACCTGTTTAAGCCGTAATAAGGGCGGCAAGGCGAAACCTAATAAAACTGCCATGCCGATGATAAAACCGAAAAAATCGGCCAATAACCCGGGACTGGCGACGTGTTGCGGCAGTAATCCTCTCAGTAAATGGAACAGGGCTTGTTGTGCAAACCAGCCCAATAAACAGCCAATGGCACTCGCCACCAGCCCCAGGACAACAAACTGACTGCTATAAAGCCAGAGTATTTCGTTCTGTTTACAACCCAGGCAACGCAATAGTGCAGTGGCGTTAAAATGCCGTTCGGTATAACGGCGGGTCGCCATGGCAATGGCCACACCGGAAATTAAAATAACCAGTATGCTGGCTAGTCCCAAATATCGTTCCGCGCGATCCAGGGCCGACCCCAATTCCGGACGGTCTTCATGAATGTCCAGTGTGCGTTGCGACGGGTTTAACTGTGGTTTAATCCATTGTTTGAATTCTATTAATGCTTTAGCTTCACCACTGAATTGAAAAAAGTAATGGACATGACTGCCCGGTTGCACTATGCCAGTCGCTTGTAAATCTGCCTCATTAATCATCACGCGCGGAGAAAAACTGTAAAAATCGCCCTTCTTGTCGGGTTCATAGGTGATGATATTGCTGATGACCAGTTGTTTTTCACCCACTGTTAACGGGTCACCCAATTTAAGTTTAAGCGCCGGTAAAATGCGTTTTTCAACCCAGGCCATACCTTTCTCCGGGCCATTATGTGTCATCGTTTCGGTCGAATAATCGGCTGTAGTCGTTTTTAAAAAACCGCGTAAAGGGTAAGCTGCACTGACGGCTTTAATACCGGCCAACAACAGTTCATCATGCTCAATGAGGACGCTGGAAAATTCAGCCGTTCGCGCTTGCGCCAAATCAAGCTGCATTGCCTTGGCTAACCACTCGGCGGGTATCGGGGTGGGGCTTTCAATCACTAAATCGGCAGCCAAAAATTCGGCGGTTTGATTTGTCATGGTACGTTGCAGCCGGTCTGTAAAGAGTGCAATGGCTGTTGAACCGGTCACGGCAATAATTAAAGCCAGTATCAGTATCGTCAGTTCGCCGGAACGGCTATCACGCCATAACATTCGTAAAGCCAAATTAAAACGGCTCATATCCTGCACCCTCCGTCGAGTTGAATGGTACGTTGACAGCGGGCAGCCAGGGCATGATCGTGGGTCACCAGAATCAGGGTGGTAAAGTTTTCAAGATTAAGCTCGAACAGTAAATCAATTATGTTCGCACCGGTTTTACTATCCAGGTTACCTGTAGGTTCATCGGCAAAAAGAATCGCAGGTTTAGTGACAAACGCTCTTGCCAGGGCAACGCGTTGCTGTTCCCCGCCGGAAAGTTGTTTTGGTGTATGAGATAATCGATGCGACAAACCCACCCGGTGCAATAATGCTGTAGCTGCGGATTTAGCGTGCCTGTTGCCGCTTAGCTCCAGGGGTAGCATGACATTTTCCAATGCGGTGAGTCCATGCAATAATTGAAATGACTGAAACACAAAGCCAATCAGCTCATTACGCATGGCCGCCCTGCCATCTTCATTCATGGTAGTTAATAGCTTTCCATTTAGATATATTGTTCCTGAGCTGGGCGTATCCAAGCCCGCCAACAAGCTTATTAATGTGGATTTTCCAGAACCGGATTCGCCAACAATGGCAATACTTTCACCCGATTTGATTATCAAATCTATAGATGACAAGATATGCAACGTTCCTTCGGAAGTTACTACCGACTTACCCAGTCCTTCAGTTACTATAATGTTGTTTGATGTTTGCTTAACTTGAGTTTGCATAATGCGTAGATTGTTATTTGCTGTGATAGTTTCATTAATGTTCATGTCTGTCATGGCCCAGCCGCCGCCTATAATAGTAGTTTTAGGGGATAGTATCAGTGCCGGTTACGGAATTGAAGTAGATAAAGGCTGGGTTGCTTTATTACAGAAAAAACTGCTTGCAGCCAAAAGCAATTACAGTATCAGCAATGCCAGTATCAGTGGCGACACCAGTGCAGGCGGCTTGGCACGTATCGACCCGATATTAACAACAGATAAACCTGCTATTATATTGCTTCAACTGGGTGCTAATGACGGCTTGCGCGGTCTGTCACCCGTACAGATGAAAAACAATCTTGCCGAAATTGTCCACCGCGCTCAAAAAGCGGGTGCAAAAGTCATTTTGCTGGGGATGAAAATCCCACCCAATTACGGCAAACGCTACGTTGATATGTTTTACAACGTTTATCCGCAGTTAGCTAAAGAGCTTGATATTCCGTTGGTTCCTTTTCTTCTCGAAGATGTCGCCTTGGATAAGGACTTGATGCAGGCTGACGGATTACACCCCAATGCCAAAGCACAACCCATTCTTGCAAACAAAATTGAACCTTATCTTTTTCCTTTACTTAAATAAACGAGAGTTACTAATGACAGTTTTAACATTGAAACAAGCCAATCTTATTATTAACACCGCAGTCCATGTTGCGAGAGAATTAAATCTGGCGCCCTTGACCGTCGTGGTGCTGGATGCCGCGGGTCATGTAAAAGCCCTGCAACGAGAAGATGGCGCAAGCATGATCAGACAGCAAATCGCCATAGCAAAAGCCTGGGGTGCGGTCAACATGGGCGTATCATCCCGCAGTCTGGCAGCAGTAGCAACACAACGTCCGGATTTTATGAATGCTTTAATAGACGTGGCTGATGGAAAAATAATGCCGGCGCCTGGTGGCGTTCTGATACGTGATGCCGACAATAATCTCCTCGGCGCCGTCGGTATCAGTGGCGATCTACCTGATCAAGATGAACGTTGCGCCATTGCAGG
>JBBQCU010000193.1:0-6818 GCA_038319065.1 Methylococcales bacterium | reverse complement strand
GTTGGCAGGCGTATTGGAATTCTGTATGCGGCCATGAATTTCACTTTTTAAACCCTCCCTCACCCCAGCCCTCTCCCTGAGAGAGAGGAGGAGTGCAATCTCCGCCATCTATAACCACGTTGGATATAGTTCCATTTGCTTCAACTTTATTAGGATCCCAGGTACCGTTTCGTAATAACTTACCGGTAACGCGGTTCAGGGTGTCAAAACGCAAGCCGTTACGCAAAGCTTCCAAAGCAAGAACCTGGTCTATCGGAATATTACCCAGTCCGGCATTGGCGCCGAATTTTTCGATGAAAAATACCTGCTGGAATTTGAGCGGCGCTTCCCATATCAGAAAATCCAGTTTATCGCCTATCATTTCCACGATCAGGTCTACCTCATAATCCTCTACATTTCCCGAATCATCGAAAACACCTACTCCTTGACCGCATTCACGGCCTTCAATAATGACCCAGGCAGCGCCCCAATCAAAATCTTCCAAAACCTCTTCAGCGATTTTTTCTGCCGTGGGCTGCCGTTTGGGATCTTTTTTACCGACTTCGGTGATTGGAATCAAGCCGGTATTTAACGCGCATTCGATAATCCTTTTGCGTCTGAACCGGGGAATAGGCAAAGTTCCGTCAGAAATTTCCACGGCAGTAAAGCCAAGCTCCCTGGCATGTGTCATATAAACGCGGCAATGATGTTCAAGCAACGCCACTTCAAGTAACGTACCGCCTGGAAAAGTCAGGATATTATGTGCCGCCAGTAATAACAGTTTTTCCTGCAACAAGGCTTTGTCCATAAAAACAGAGGTGCCAAAACCAAACTTCCAGTGATCTATATAGTTGGAAGCTATCTGCAAAATACTTTTTGTCTCATCCAGGCTTTTACCGACATCCATCACCATCGTGCAACCGGTTTTACGCGGTTTTTCCACTCGTGGGTTACGCAAGTTTTTTATAATATTTTCCCACGCAAGTTCAGGCATACGCTACATCTCTCGATAGTTGACGTAAGGCCCTTTCAATCATGTTTAAATCCGTTCCCCAAGGTACTATCATGACGTTACCATCCTGTTCAATATCATATTCCAGCAGACAACATTTCAGGATGGTCACTTTTTCATCGGGTTTTAGCTGCTTGCGCGGACACATTTCCACGCGGGGAGGTTCGTCGCCGTAGTAATGGCGATGAAATTGCAAACTGCGTTCACATCCCAGCAGCGTCCAGTTTTGGCGTTGCGTTGGCCGTTCATCGAGAAAATAAACCGGCGCGCTTAAATCAGTGAGCCCGCCGGAGCGACAAGGCACTAAATAGGCTTCGGGAGTTACTGTACCGGCAAGATCGCGCAGATCAATAGTTTCCAATTCCAGCATGATGGGTGGCAAGTCGGCATAACTTAATACCTGTTCAATCATGTGATACAGCTTGGGCGGTTCGGGGGGGACCACCTCAATTACTCGCAATACCATTGGTTTGGGGTGATGAATGATGTTGATATGATCAAAGGCGCCGACCACAATAGCCGTCTGATCCATGGTGACATTATGCTTGATCGCTAATTTGGCCAATGCCGACCGGTTGGCGGGGTCAGTATTGGGGTCGGTAATGAAAACACAGTCACCAGGGAGGGCCACTATTTCCACTTTTTCAACTGCGGTGAATAAGGTTTCCGAACTCGCGCGTTGCACGGCAGCAACGGCATATTCCTGCCGGGAATTATGCAGAATAATAATATCCGTGCGCCGGTAGACTTCCCTGTTCAACAGATACTGCTCTATGATAGCGGCGTCCATTTCACCGTCATAAGGTTGAAAGCTTACGCAACGATACGGTAAGGGTACGAAGTTAAGCTGCTGCTTTAAATTCCCGACTTTCAGAATTGCGCCATTCATTTGCTATGCGCCTGCTAAATCAAAACTACGCTCACGATCCGCCAGACTGAGTTCCCGTTGATGAATTTTCATAGGATCCAGGCGACGTATAAACTCGATCAAAGCAACATCAGGCAAGTCCGCTATGGTCAGATTCTCGGCGACAGGAAAGTCAAATCCGGTATTTTCGGCAACCAGCTCCGCACTGGTGTCCGGGTAGACGGCCCGGAGACGAAGATGTCCATCGTAATTAAAATCAAAAACACCCAGATCGGTAATCATACAATCGGGGCCTTGTCCTCGAAGCGGCAAGCCGGAACGATGAATACCGTCTGCCGTGCGATGCCCCACACTGGTAACAAAATCGCAGCTCTCAACCAGCCGGTAGCGGCGGTGGCCTTGGTCATCAGGCGGAGCCCGATGTGCCGCCGTCCAGATCGTGACATGATCGGCATCGCAGGATAAATTGCAGCCACCGCCACCGCCCGGCAGTTTTAATGTTAGTTTGCCATTCTTTTCCACACGGGTGACATTCATATTGCCCCATTTATCAATTTGCAAACCGGATAAAAACATTCGACCAAGACGTCCACTAGCGGCAAGATCAAATAATTCTTCAATATTCAAATGGCATTCTGCGCCCCGATTCATCGCAAAATCGTTTGAAGTGGGCGTTAAAAACGCAGGAGCCGGATTGACGCCGTAGGTTGCTCCAGCCACCAAAACTAAGTGTGGGGCATGGCTATGTTTGGCAAGGTGCAAAGCCAATTGCACAAGCGGCGAGCCAAAGCCGTGAAAAGCCAGAATACCGTCTTCAATCGATAGCGCGATTTGATAGATCATCAACTCGCCGAGGGTGCAAGTCTGTATTTTGGATTTATTATTCATAAAGCTTCATCCACTGTTCCATGCCGAAATCCCATTGCTCCAGGCACGACAGTCTTGCTTTGCCGCCTATTGCTTCAATATAAGTCTTGTTATCCTTACAGTCATACACAAAAGGTTTCAGGTAGTTTTCACGAAACCCGTCTTCGCTATGTTTGGTAGCCTGATAATAATAAGCGGTATGTTCGCGATCATAAGCGTAGTTCGGGTAACAGGATGTCGGATGCGCTCCGTAGGGGACTTCGCATAGAGCAGTGACATAAAAATAGGGGATGGTTACGCCTTTTTGCGCAAGCTCTTCGCGAGAAATAATTTGCTCAACAGAGGCAATAACTTTTACAGACGCTTTGGCAAAAAGAATATCGGCAACCGGCGGGCCTTCGATATGCAGATTGCCATGTTGGTCGGCATAATGCGCATGCAGGATAGCCACATCGGGTTTGAGCGCAGGAACCAGAACCAGTTGCTCGCCGCTAAAAGGACAGATCATGGTTTTAAATTCAGGGTGCAATTGCATGAAATCCGTCCCCTGCACTGAGCGAATCGGCATAAACGGCAAGCCGCTAATGGCTGCTCTCAATTGCTGTACCAGGGTATAGCAGCAATTGTCCTCAACTTTAACCAAACCGGCTTCGCAGGCGCGCCGGTAGTTAATCGCCATACCGAAATCCTGTTCGAAGCCGACATAGGATTCCGCACTTTCTGCAACAACACCAGCGCCGCATAATAAATCAATATCGATGCCATGTGCCGAACCAACCAGTTTGAGACCCTTGATATCTTGCCTGATCAATTCCCGAAGAGCCGCCATCGGTTCGCGCCATGACAACCCCCCGCCGACCGCTACGCAATCTCCATTTTGTACATGCGAAAGAAGATCGCCTAAAGCGCATCGTTTATCGTCTTGTGTATACATTTTTAAGGGCTCATAATGCTGTCATACCGCCGTCGACTGTAAATGCCGAACCACAGACAAAACTGGCTTCATCCGATGCCAGAAACAATACAGCTGCGGCAATCTCTTCGGGTTTACCGAAACGTCCTATCGGGTATTTGCTTAAACGCTTTTTCATCATTTCATCAGACTCATCGGTTCCAAGAATTTGCCGCCCCATATCGGTGTCGGCAATCATTCCTGGACAAATGCAATTTACTCTGATTCCCTGGCTTATGTAATCGATAGCCATTTGTTTGGTTAACCCGATAACCGCAGCCTTGGAAGCGCAGTAGGCGGCCATATTGGGGATACCCACTAAACCGGCTATCGAGCCAAAGTTAATAATTGCGCCGCCCGATTTTTTCATTGCCGGGATGGCTGACTTTGAACACAGATAGGTACCGGTCAGATTAACCGAGATGACTCTTTCCCATGCTAAAGGTTCAGTGTTTTCCACGCTACCAAAATCAGCAATTCCGGCATTATTCACCAGGATATCAAGTTTTCCTGAAAAATGTTCAATGAGCAGTGCGAAGATTTGTGCAACATCCACAGGGTCAGTAACATCAAGATGATAGGCTTTAACATCGATGCCATCGGCTCTGAGAATTTGCGTAGCGTCCGATAATGCAGCCTCGTCAACATCCATAAGCGCAAGACATGCACCTTCCAGCCCCATCCGTCTGGCGATTTCAAAGCCCATGCCCTTTGCGCCGCCGGTAATTGCGGCATGTTTGCCGGTAAATCTATTGCTCATCAATGTGTTAAGCCTTAAACGTTCATGTAACTTACAAATCCTTGAAATTGATATCGCCTGCACGAAGCCGGCAAAGTTGTATGAAATAACTGGGACTGATAAATAATTCGTCCATATCGGCCAATTCATCGATGGTCAAGCCTTGCTTCACTAGATGGTTGAGGTATTGAAAACCGTCTTTTGCACCGTAACCGATGTGAAAAGCCCCCAGAATTTTACGCGTGTCACCATCGATAATTAATTTTTGAAACCCCGACATGCGCGGTTTCATCATCAAATAAAGCATCATTCGGTCGCCTGCCGGCAAGCCCACATCAAGACCATTCGGGTTTTCCGGCGGCAACTTCATTATTTTCACGTTTGCATAACGCTGCCTTGCTTCTTCTTCACCTAAGCCCAACCAGCTCACTTCGTAATGCGTGTGCATGAAATCGGGATAGTCTATTGCTTTATATTCGCTGACTTTTCCCATGATATTTTTGGCGGCACACACACCTTCTTTTCTGGCCTTAAACATTTCCATCGGTGGCCCGGTCACGTCACCGGCAGCATAAATTGAGGGTATAGAAGTTTGCATATGGCGGTTAACTTTGATGAATCCTTTGTCATCCAGGTTCAGATTAATTGTTTCAACCAATTCTGAATTGGCACGTTCGCCCAACGCCGTGAAAACAAAATCGGTTTCTACCGTCTTCACGCCCTCATGGGTCTGAATAGTTACAGCTTGTACTTTACCCATTTCATCGCCCTGGATATTAACCAATTCAGCGTTCTCCCAAAACTCCATACCTTGCTCTGCCATCATTTGTAGTGCGTAACAACGGGATTCGGCATCCTTAAGCATGGACATCACTTGATGTCTTGCCACTACAATAGTCCGGCGTCCGGTGGCATTAAAAAAACAGCCATACTCAATTGCCGTTTTTCCGCCACCGACAACAACGACTGTATTACCAGGCTCATAATCCAGCGCTTCAACCAGGCTTTGGGAATTGAATACTCCTTTTAGCTGGACACCCGGCAGATTCGGTACTACAGACCTAGCACCCAGCGCCAGCACCAGGTTTTTCGCGTTGAACTTAAGATCACCAGCTTGGACCCTGTGGGCATTTATAAGCCTGGCCTCCGCATTTAATACAAATTCCAGCCCAAGCATCTCCTTGCTTTGATAATTCATCACGGCATGCGGTCCAACCCGGCCACTGCGAAATAGCTCCACGATGGACTTGATGGATATAATTTTGTCGTTAAGGCTTTGAAACCAGAGCTTGCCTGAAAAGGTGCGTTCCAGCATGAGTTGAGCCGCACAATCTGAAAACAGATGATGCGGCACACAGGCTTGATGGGGACAGGAGCCGCCAAGAAACGGCCATTGATCAATAATCAGAACGCGTCCGCCTAGCGCCCTTAAATAAGCCGCTCCAAAGCGGCCGGCAGCCCCGCCGCCCAGATAAATGGCGTCAAATTCACGGGTATCAGCTGGGTTAATGTTGATAATGGGAGAGCTATCGCCGCTTTCCAGAAACCCGGTTACCAAGTGTTGCCATTTTTCTATAGTGAATTGGTTTCCCCATACGTTCATTGCTGTTGACTTAAAATTTATTTCGCGAGTTCACTGCGAACAATTTTTGCACCTTCAACCAAGGCATGCAGCTTATCCTGACAGATATACCGCTGCAGCAATATCAAACCGCAATCCGTAGTAACGCCAAGCTGTTCTGCCGGTACGACTGTCAGCAATTGACGAATCTTCGCAGCAACTTGCTCTGCAGTTTCAGTAACAGTGCTCTTGACATCGATAACGCCTGCCCAGAACATCATGTTTTTAGGAATCGGATGGGATTTTAGAAGCTCCAGTCCGGAATCCTCAAAAGGCAGGCGGCCTATACCTTCAATGTTGAAGACATCGATTTTGGCTTCGTAGGATTTGGGTATAACGGAGGAAGTCGGATTGGGCTTTTTAGCATCACCGGCACGTCTGGTTAAATCAAAAATCTCACCAGCAGCGGCTGTGTCGTCGGGATAATAGGCTGGTGTACCGCCCCAGTTTCCCCAACAGATATGACAGACAATCTTGGCATGTTTAACCCCTTGAACGGCGCGGTTAAAAGCTTCGATGGCCCAGTCTTCATAAAAATAAGGCCAGGTAAATTCATCCAGCTGAATGTAGTCGACGCCTAATGCATCAACTGCCAGAATATCTTCGTTGATGGCGGCGGCAATCGCCATTGCGCGATCTCGGCTATTGGAATAATAAAGATCGTTAGTGCATTGCGCCAACACCTGAACGCCTGTGTACTGAACTTTCACCGGCTTGCTTGTCGCCCGCCTGAGTGCGCGGGCTTGTTCGACCATCATTTGTCCCCGTCGCTTGATTTCC
>JBBQCU010000192.1:0-6873 GCA_038319065.1 Methylococcales bacterium | reverse complement strand
AAATGAGCTTTAAATCTTTTGAATTAAACCTGTCTTTCTCACATCAATTCGCGACAAATTCAAAGAAGCCGGTTTTATGCTCAAAAAACCTGATCAATAAAAAATCACATTTCTTATGAAATACCGCGCGCTTTAACAGTTTTTTCACCATGAACGCATTCAAGATCAATTCCGAATACTTTGGCAGAAACTGCAAATAGAGAAAAAAAGCGAACCAATCTTTAAACCATTTCATAAGAAACTCGTTAACTTATACTCCCATAAAGGAGTAGAAGACAATCACTTAAAATAGAGTATTAAAGGGTATGAAATGGATATGAAAAATATCCATTCGGAGATATTAGAGGGGTTGTAGTTTTGTCTTATTCAGTCAATGACTTTAGGTAGTTTTGAAGATTGGCTGCCTTGCCGTCCAATCCTAATTTCTTGCGGATGTGCTTCCGGTGGATGCTGACGGTTCCCGGCGCGATATTTAAGGTTGCTGCGATAAGTTTTGTGGATAGCCCCTGTTTGAGCAATGACGCCACCTGTATCTCGACGGGGGTCAACTGATGGAAGGCAGCAGATAGCGTGGTGGCGCTCCCGTAGGATTCCACCAGATGCTGGAGATTGGTTTCAAGAATACTGATCAGGCGAGTGCTTTGCCGCCGGCCGGTGTTGGCCCCTTTCAATTTTTTCAGGAAGGGCATGATGGTTTCCTCCACTTCGCATAACAGCGCGCTTTGCGCATCCAACTTGTCCGTTTCACGGTGCTTGAGCAGAACTTTGAGCGCAGCATTAATCTCTGTGGTTTCTTCCTTGTGTTTTTCCAGTTCGTCTTTTGTGGTTTCCACCTGATTTTCCAGGCGCTGGCGGGCTTCAAGCAAAACTTTTTCGGCCTGCTTTTGTGCGGTAATGTCCGTGAAAGAGCCGACGTAATGGGTGATTTCACCCTCCGCATTAGTGACTGCGGTAAGGGTAAGCCACAAAGGGAATATCTCGCCATTCTTGCGCTTGTCCCAAATTTCTCCATGCCAGTAACCTTCGCGCGCCACGGATACCCACATAGTCTGATAGAAATCCACGCCATGCAAGCCGGAACGGAGGAAGGATGGCGTCACGCCCACCACCTCTTCGGTGCTGTAGCCGGTGATATGACTGAATGCCCTATTCAAGCGCAAGATGACACCACGTGCATCGGTTACTATGATGCCATCCTGGGTTTCAAAGGCTACTGCGGCAATGCGTAGTGTTTCCTCGGTTTGCTTTCGCTCGGTGATGTCCAACTCGGTGCCAGCCATACGCAGGGGATTTCCTTCGACATC
Organism: Methylococcales bacterium; assembly: GCA_038319065.1. Taxonomy (GTDB): domain Bacteria; phylum Pseudomonadota; class Gammaproteobacteria; order Methylococcales; family Methylomonadaceae; genus Methylobacter_C. The sequence continues at coordinate 5,569 of JBBQCU010000192.1, read as the reverse complement.
GCGCTCGGTTACCGTTCCCCGATCCAATATCCATTTCCACGATCCCGACTGGGTAGGGACACGGTATTCGGCCTGAAAAAAAGGGCTGCGCCCTGTTAAATGCTCCGCCAGTTTTTCGCGCATGACGGGAAGGTCGTCAGGATGGATGCCATTTTTCCATACGCTAATGTCAGGTTCTATTTCCTCCAGCCGGTAGCCACGTATCTCGGCCCAGCGATCACTGAAATCAAAGTGGCCGGTTTTGATGTTCCACAACCAGGTGCCCAACCCGGCCCAAGCCAAGGCCTGCGCGTGGCGCATTTCGGTCTCCCGCAATGCCTCTTCGGCCTGTTTGTGCTCGGTAACATCGGTAAGTGCTATGCGCATCAGCGAAGGCACATCATTTGCTTCCGTGTATAGGAAATCGAGGCGAGCCAGAAAGAATGTGTCATCGGCGCGGCGGAGAGTCAATTCACAACTTTGTTTTGCGCCATGTTGCTTTGCATGCAGACAGTGTAAATGCCAACGGTCACTGTCTTCAGGTAAGATGTATTTTGCAAAACGACGATTGATCAGTTTATCGCGTTCTACACCCAGAAGTGTGCTGCAAACCAGGTTTGCTTCTGCTATTAGTCCTTCCTCCGTAAGGGTGAGATAACAAACGGGGGCGAAATCATAGAGCTGCAAATAGCGGTCACGGGATGCCTGCAAAGCTGCGTAAGCACTGCGCAGCTCTTCGTTCTGCATCTTCAATTCAATCTGGTATGTGCGGAGTTGGTGCAAAAGTTGATTGGCATGTTGAGCGGAAGGACCTTCTTCGACCGGCGAGGTGCCCTCATAATTCGTCTCCGCCTTTGCTCGAAGTTGCAGATCAAATTGCTCGCTTCCGTCTTGCTTCTTGTTCATGAGGCCTTTTAGCTGATACAGGCGGATAAATGAACCAAGAATAAATCAATAGAGTCGTTAAATCAATTACTGCGCGGGACGGGATATTCATCCCGTGTCGCGTACATTTTTGAAGGGTGAGCCGTTACAATTGTGCCGGACGGGTTTTGCAAGCCCGTACACAACGTTTCTGTTATGCTATGTTAACTGCTTTTTAACTTGAAGTTGTTTTGAAATGCTTGGAGCTAGGTTTAAACTCAGCAAGTAGCTTCGATGTAGCAAAGAGGAATCGAAGCTACTTGCTGAGTTTAAAACCCAAAATTTACCGCACTACTGTTAATTTGCAAGCCATGCCAACCATTTTAAGAATCGCAAACTTTCGTTTTCACTTCTATTCAAACGAAGGCAATGAACCGCCGCATATCCATGTACGCTGTCCGGATGGGGAATGTAAGTTTTGGCTTGAACCCATTGTGTTAGCGAGCAATCGCGGTGTAGCACCTCACGATTTACGCGAAATTGAACGACTTGTATTTGAAAATAAGCAACTTCTACTGGATTCCTATAATGAATACCACTGCCGTTAAAACAGAACCCGCCGCTATTAAAGCCTGGGCGGAAAATCGCATGATTTACCTTGAACTGACAGATGGGCGGATACTGGGTTTTCCTGCTGATCGTTTTCGAATTCTCAGCCAAGCATCTGAAAATCAACTTAAAGCCGTTCAAATTGAAGTGGGTGGCTATGCGTTAAGATGGGAGGAATTGGATGAGGACTTAACCGTTAGTGGCATAATCGCCGGGCAATTTCAGTTGCCTTTGCCTAGGCAAGCTGCTTGATTTAGACCTTTCAGGTTTTAAAAACATGAAAGGTCTTGAGTTTAACGTAACTAATCTCACTGAGCGGGACGGGATATTCAGCCCGTGTCCCATACATTTTTGAAGAGTGAGCCATTACATGAAAACATCCGGCCGTGGATGAGTTTTATCATTCATACCGCAATACCACTGGCATCATAAAGACCTTCGAACAGAGCTGAACTTAAATAACGTTCACCGGAATCCGGCAACACCACGACGATAGTTTTACCTGCATTTTCAGCCCGTTTGGCGACACGTACCGCCACAGCGACGGCTGCGCCACAGGAAATGCCGGAAAGTATACCTTCTTCCCTGGCAAGACGGCGCGCATAATCGATGGCTTCTTCATTACTGACTTGCTCGATTTCATCGACCAATGCCAGATCGAGCACGGCCGGGACAAAACCCGCTCCAATGCCCTGGATTTTATGCGGTCCCGGTTTGAGGGGTTCGCCAGCGCGATGCTGAGTCAATACCGGACTCGCAGACGGTTCTACGGCAATTGAAACAATAGCCTTGCCTTGTATCTGTTTGATATAACGGGAAACTCCGGTAATCGTCCCGCCGGTGCCAACGCCCGAGACAAAAATATCGATCGCGCCATCGGTATCGTTCCAGATTTCAGGACCGGTGGTTTGCTCATGAATAGCCGGGTTGGCCGGATTTTTAAACTGTTGCAGCAAAACATAACGACCGGGATCGGACGCGGCAATTTCTTCGGCTTTAGCGATGGCGCCGCTCATGCCTTTGGCGCCTTCCGTCAAGACCAGTTTAGCGCCATAAGCAATCAACAACTTACGGCGTTCCAGACTCATAGTTTCCGGCATTGTCAAAGTTAATGGCGCGCCTCGTGCTGCCGCAACAAAAGCCAGCGCAATGCCGGTGTTGCCGCTGGTGGGTTCCACCAGTTCCTTGCCTGGACCGAGCAAGCCGCGTTGCTCGGCATCCCAGATCATCGCGGCGCCAATCCGGCATTTAACCGAATAAGCGGGATTACGGCCTTCAATTTTTGCCAGCACGGTGGCATGCGCTCCATCGGTGATGCGATTGAGTCGCACTAATGGTGTTTTTCCTATGGAGTGGGAATTGTCTTTATACCAATGTGACATAACAGTCTCCTGTGAATTACTCGCTAAGCTGATTTGTTTTTGTTAAGGCTATAGATACCGTGTTAGCGGAACCGGCTATCAATCTCAACATTTTATCTCTTTTGCCGCTAACAGCAATTCATCAATAAAGTGCTGGCTATATCAAGGCAAATGTAATTACTCAGCGTACTAACATAATTCGCAAAAAATGACCTCATCAAATTTTCATCAGAGCAGCATTTAAAACCGATGTATCCTACAGGTTAATTTTACCCATCAAAACCGAAAGAGGATGCTCAGCTTAACGAAACTAATCATCTTTATTTATCCACTCTTCCAGTGCTGCGATGATACTTTTCGCTTGTTCTTTACTGGAAATATTAAATTTTGATTTTTGTTGATATTCGCCATTGCGCTTCTGGTAACGACGAATCGTATATTTATCGGGACCGTATTCTTCTTTAGCACGATTCCAGTCCTGATAGCGATACATAACCGTAGCCCATGCGCCTTTTGTCAGCACTTTTTTGTCCAGTTCCTTAACTGTCTCGATACCGCCATCTTCATACGTTACAGTCAATTCATCTACAGTTTCAGCCATTTCATTCTCAGGTGGTTAATGTTCAGTTTGGAATGTGCACGAAATAACTTGAGCATTAAATCCCCTCTCCCCAATCCTCTCCCGGAGGGAGAGGGAGCAAGATGAGTAAGTAATTTCATGCACGTTTCTTAGGAGTTTATCACAACGATCCAATGCGCAAAAAACGATGTTCTATTGATATCGCTAAGTTTCTAAAAGCAAAGTCTGTTGGAGCGAATTCTGATTCTTAGTACTGGTATCTGCACAAGTGTCGGGTCTACCTCAGGATACGGAGTAAGATCGATTCACAACGCATTGTATTTATGATATGTAAAAGTTGTGCACATACCTATAGTTCCTTAGGCGGCTGAAGTCACACCCCACAGCCCTGCGGGCAATGCTCAAGTATGGAAGATTTGCATTCTCGCATTGTATGCCTCTCAACCAATGACCTGGTTACTTGCCAAAAAATTGCCCGAATGCGCGACTACCTTTACCCGTTTTAATGGTATCGATTACTTGCAGGGTTTTGGCATCAATCACCGATACCGTGTTATCAAACCAATTTGCCACATACACATGCCGGTCATCGGGATGCGTATTGATACCTTCGGGTTTGTTACCCACCTCAATCAATGCAATTTCTTTTAAGGTTGCCGTATCAATAACCGACACTGAACCATCATCCTGATTTGTCACAAACAGACGACTGTCATTAAGCGCCAAGGTGGCAGCATAAGGCAGCATATTAACCTTTACGGTCGCTATAGGCAGCAAACGTTTGGCTTCTAAAACCGTCACATCATCACTTTGTACATTGGCGACATAAATACGCTCGCCTCTGGCATCAATAGTGAGTCCAAAAGGATGTGAGCCAACTATCGTGGTCTTGGCGAGAGTCAGATTTTTGAGGTCAATTTTAGAAACAGAATCACTGAGCCGGTTGGCGACATATAGCCAACGATTATCAGGGCTGACCACCAAACCCGATGGCGAATCGCCAACAGGGATGGTTTTAATGATTTTAAAATTGTCAGCATCAACAACATCGACATTGTCATTATACCAATCCGCCACATAAATCCGTTTGCCATCTGTTCCAGTAGCAATACCTAACGCACCGTCACTCACTGCAACATGCGCAATAACCGCGCGCTTTTTTGCATCTAAAACCGCGAACCCCTTGGCTTCCGGCGTGCTGATATAGACCTTGTCGCCCGCTGGCGCAACCGCTACGCCAGCCGGTTTTCCGGCCACCCTGATCGTATCGACCACTTTACCCTGTCCGGCATCTATGATAGAAACACTGTCATCCAATTGATTACTGATATAGGCAAACGGCGCAGCAGCCAAAGGTATAGAAAAAAAAGCTGTAGCGACAGCTATCACTACAACTCCGCACTTCACAAAAAACACCTGGGTAATCCTTACTTTTCAGCCAAGGTTTTCAGATTGATCAAACCTGTTTTCAAAATGGCTGTCACTGCTGCATTAGCGGCTTCTTCGTTCATTTCTGCAGGTGGATTGTTATTCGTGTAAGCACGGTAATAACCCGCAGTCCAGGAAACAACTGAAGTATCACCTTTAGCTTCTACCTCAATGGTTGCTGAGTAGTTGGCTACAGGTATTTCAGGCACCTTTTCTTCAACACCGGCATGAATAATTGTTTTTACAATGCCTATTTCGGTCATCTTATAGGCATAAGACATTTTTGCCTCATCATACTTTTTCAGTTCTTCTTTAGCAGTAATGCCGTCTTTAAAGGTCAGAACACGCGTTGCGCCCTTTGTATTGCCACCTTCAGAGGTTGTATTAAAAATATCCGGAGACCAAGACATATCCCCAAAATTTTTGATGATTGCCCAGACTTTTTCTGCAGGCGCATTAATAGTGATTTGTTCTTCGGCTTTTTGACGCACAGGACCGTGCGCACCGGCAACCGCTGTAAAAAAGAACAGTAAAATTGACATAATAAACGTATATTTCTTCATAGTAACTCCTGGTTGTATAAACATAGACATAGCTTCCAACATAAGCCGGGGTAATCATTGAAGCATAACCGTCGTAAGTTGAAAGCTCATAAACACTAATAAACGTGCATGAGATAACTTGACCATTATTATCACCTCTCCCGGAGGGAGAGGGAGTAAAATGATATTGTTATTTCATGCCTATT
>JBBQCU010000191.1:0-6892 GCA_038319065.1 Methylococcales bacterium | reverse complement strand
GTCAAAATTTATTAAGTCCATGCAGTGGGGCGAGGCCGGCTACCCATTATATATTAGTGTGGTGGGGATATTTGATAAGGCTCCGGCGCTACAGCAGTAGGACGGCCTAAAACTAGATCGGCCATCAATTGTGCGGATGCTGGCCACATCACGAGGCCATTTCTAAAATGACCGGCATTAATGCTTAAATTGCAGATTTAAGGATGTCTATCGATATACGGTATGCCGTGTTCAGTGCCCGGCCTTAGGCCTGCCCAGTGATGAATAAGCGGGGCGTTTTTTAGCGCCGGCAGTAACTGCAAGGCAAACTCAGTCAGCCGGTTCCGGGCTTCTGCCGTTGTGCTCTTATTAAAATCATCCTGCTCTACCGTGCTGCCTACAAGGATTTTTCCGTCACGTCGCGGTATCAGGTAATGATCCCCGTCCAGCACCATAGTGCTTAAGGTTTCCGGCTTGGCTTCAAATAACAACATTTGTCCTTTAACGGGGGCAATTTTCGGTGCATCGCCTATTATCCCGGGAAAAAGTTTCCGGAATAACTGACCTGTCCATGCCCCGGCTGAAATAATAAGTTGGTTAACATTGAACTGTCCTGTCGTAGTGGTGATACGGGTAATCCGGTCTTTTGCCAAAGTAATCGTTGTTAATTCACACTGTTCCATTAAAGTCACACCCTTGTTGATAAGGTCTTGTTTTAATGATTTAACCAGTCTGGGATTACGAGCCTGGGCAATCCCGGGTAACCAAAGCGGATTATCCGGTTGTGTATCAAAATTGTTAAAAAAGTCAGCGCCAGCATGTTCATATATTATGTAGTTACTATTGCACCAATCAATGGCCGCGGTAATATCGGGATTTTTTGTTATTAGTAAGCCGCAGGGATTCCATTCGGGGTCCAAATGAGTTTCGGCGATCAGTTGTGCAGCTAAAACAGGATACAAGGACAGGCTTTGTATTGCCAGGTGAGTAATTGCATCCGCTTGCCGCCAGGGATAAAGCGGCAGCAAAATGCCGCCGCCTGCCCAGGAGGCTTCCTGTCCCAGCAGGTTTTTTTCAATAACCGTTACGGTAGCACCGGCATTAAAAAATTCCCGGGCAGTCAAAAGGCCAATAATGCCGCCTCCAATAATGGTAATATCTGGGATTTTAGTCATGAATGTTGGTAAGGGTTAAAATAAAAGTGAATTTTCTGAAGAAATATCTATATGGCTAATCATGATAACAACCAAATTTTGTTATTGAAAACCCGTGAAGGTCGGAACAGCGCTCGAAAATAAATTAACGCAACAGAGCCCTGATTTTTTTACGTCACTGACTATCTGGCGGTGGCCAATAGACTCTGAGAAATTCGCGTTGCCAGATTTGTCCGGTAGCCTCGCGTTGTGCCCTGGTGGTATAAAAATAGCGGTATAGAAGGGCGCGTACATAGGTTGGAGGTTTTTCCGGGAAAGGGTTGGAAGCTAAAAGTGACAACACTTGTGGCGATCCTTCCTTCAGTTTCAGCATAAACCTGGAAAACCATGGATCTCTTGCCGTTGTTTCCAGGGCAGCAAACCACATTTGCCAGTCCAGTCTAGGTTGATGAGGAATATTCCAGCTCAGCTTTTGATCAAGATTCACCGGGTTATATTTAAATTGATAAGTCTGCCAGTTCCGGCCATCAAGTGAACCTTGCACAATAATTTCAGGGCGCTCCTTCGTCATGACGGCAAAAGGGCCGTAATTATTAATCAACGAAAATGCTGATGTTATTTGGACTAAAGAATAGAGTGGCGCAACAGGTTTTTGCTTGACATTAAAAATCCAGATATAGGTTGCACAGGTCAAAAATACCAGCCCCATCAACAGTGCGGCGGCTGCATTGGCAATAAATCCAGGAGTAGGCCGCTTTTGCCGGATAGCTGTGATAAGTTGCGCCGGTAATATTCTCTCAAAATCCTTATCATCAAATAAGAACAGGCATATCAGGATCGTCAACAGATTAAAGAAATTATAATTGCCGGTGAGGATAATGCTGCTTTGCAAGATGATAAAGCTCCATGCAGCAAAAAGACGAAATCGTCGTGGCAGGAATACAAAAAATGGAACTATAATTTCGATGATGAGCACGCCGGCAACACAAAATTTATTAAACCATCCCGGCAGATAATAGGCGTAGTAAGCCAGCGGCGAGGGTAAAGGCTGGGTTTGGTAATGATAGCTTAATGCCGTCAGGTTCAACCAGGAAGGGTCGCCGCTGGCCAGTTTGACAACACCGCCCATAATTATGAACCGGGCAATTAAAAATCGATATAAAAAAATGATGATTTTTGAACCCCAAGTCAGAAATATCCCCAGAAATCCGGCTTCAAGCAAAAAGCTATCCCATTGAAAGGCAGTAAAGTCTTGTCCAGCTACAGAAATTGATAAGTACAGGCTATAACAGAGGATTAACACTATTCTGTCGAAAATAGCCAGTAATAACACAACAGCGGCTGCCATGCCGGCAAAACAGCCGATCATCAGCGTCTGATCCGAAGCATCAAGCCAAAATACAGTTGGAAACACACTGAATTTACTGACGGGAAAAAACTGGGCTATTTCTGTCAGTTTTAACTGTATGGGCAGTATGCCGTTTTCTCCGATCAATCCCTGGATTTGAAGAGCCATTGAAGCAAAAGCTGAAAAATAGATAACGGCTAAACCGCGCAAGAAAACCCAGCTCACCAGACAATAAGTTGAGTCATATTTAAGTATTCCGGGCAATGCTATAAGCCATTGCTTACTTGACTGATAAAACATAGACTTTGAACGAATTAAATAGCGATAAATGTTACAAGCTGTTATTGCCAACAGTATGCCATCGCGCTTCAATGGTTTCCGCGGACAAATCAGCTCCACAGTCCCATTCAATAAAGTAACCGCCATTGATGACTTTTGCGAATTCACTTTGGTTTTGAAGCGCTTCAAACGCTTCGTCTTGAAGGTAGGGGCCAACATCAAACTGTCCAACGCGTCCATCCTCAGCAACTACAGTCAATATCCAGTTTGCTTGTATCTTAAGTTCAGCGATTCTCATTGATCAAGCCCTTTAATTGGAAATGGTTTTTTGCCATGCACAGCCAAATCCCCGTCAGCAAGCAAATCTTCTTGATGTATTTCGATCCACGCAACAACCAGCTTATGTTTGTTCGGTGGTATTTTTCTACTTAAGTTCTTTTAGCCTGTCTGTTCTACTTTCAATCTGATGCTGTTGATACAATGAAATTTTTTCTTCATCTTCACTGAATTTTGTCAGTTGTTGGAGATAGTCATTATATAAATCTAGTGATTCTTGATCTTCAAATAGAAGTTGCTTATCCTGTAATCGTAACTTCCCTTTCAACTCAATAGCTAAGCTGATTATTTTCCTCATTGTTCTTATTATGTCGCCTTGATTTTGGTAATACATTTTTAAAAGTCGAACACCATCACCTTTGGTTTTTTGAAAACCATTTAGTGCATCAATGCTTTCTTTGTCTTGTCTTTCCGACAATTGCATTTCAATAGTATTAAGCTCATTAATTAGTCTTGACTCATAGGTTGGAATAATCTTTTCTAAAGTTGATATTTCTTCCAATGAGTTTTTTAAAGTTTCAGGCCTTGTCAAATTTTGTGGAGTAAGCATTTCTGCTAAGCCAGATGCTTCTACGGCGCTTGAATATTCATTACGAATATTCTGCACCCTAGACATATAATTTTGCATCAAATCAACAAAAGACACGTTTTTAGGTGAACCTTGTTTGATCGGAATTTCCTTGTTGGTGGAAAAAGAATCCATCAACTCAACAGCGTCGTGAGCGATAACCCTCTCTGATGAACCCTTATGATAAAGTTCAATTGATGCGACAGTTGAAGAAACAAGCCATGAACTACCAAGTAATAGAACTAGAGCGACTTTTTTCCTGTATGGAGTAGCTACCAGAATAAGTAATACAGGAATCAATAAAATCATAGTCTCGGCAAATGTACGCCCTATATATATTGCTGAATCAACATGACCAAAATTTGTAAAAAATAATAACAATATTGTCCCAATTAAAAATAAGAATCCACCAATTAAGTTTTGTGCCTTCATAATTACCTCTTAGTCTTTCATGCGACTAACGATTTAGCTAGTGACATGCGGAGCGATTATTAGCTGCGGTATAAATGGGGGCGTATATGCTCTTCAATTGCAGCAATCGCCGATACAATTTTTTTTGATAGCGCATTATTCTCATCATAACTTGATGCTGATACAGTGCTACGCATGTTTTTTCCGAACTCTCGGTCTGCCTTAAAATCTTCACCACCATTTGCTTTATCAGAGATCACAGCATCTATTGCAATATTTAGCTCTCGTACACATTGGCGTAGGCGATCTGTCCGAGTACGAATTTCGTTGCCCCATAACGCTTCAGCTTCAAGTGTGTGGGTGTCGAAGTCCTGAATAGCACTCCATACCGGGAGCCATCGAGTCTTATAAACATGTGCCCAAGCTTGGGCGGCTTCTAGCTGTGATGATTTTCCAAGTTCACCTTCGTAACCTTCAGGGAATTCATGGGCACTTATAAATGGGGAGCGACAATTTTGCAGCTCATCTCTTAGCTTGTATGTAGCTCGAATGAGATTTCGGGCAACCTCGAACTCCACCTTACCTTTAAGTTCTCGACGCCAGTTTTTTAGCCCAATGAAGGCCACCGTCGCTGTAGTAGCCCCGGCTACTCCAAGCAGAATATCCTTTATTGCGGTGATTAATTCAAGTGCTGTCATGCACATGTTCTTAGCAGCTAACGCTGCGCGTAACCGGCGAGCCAAAGCAGAGCGAAGCGGCGCTTTGGCGAGTCCGAGTTGACACGCTTGTTGGTTTCATCAAGGCCATTGCTGTTTCATAGACTGCAATACTGTCACCATCTTGGTTTCTGCCTCAATGGCGTAATTGTCAATGAGTGCACCAAACTGCACTGTAGGATGACTGATGCCACTGCCACTTTGCCACTGTTCGTAGGTAATAGCTGAATATCCAACGAAGCCACGGCCCATGAATGTCCGGGATATCGGAGTAGCCTTGGGGCGATCCTTTTTAGCTGGATGCCCAGCGCATGTATTGCGGAGCGTTCTCAGTGCTTGCCATGAGACCAAGTTTACCGTATTCAGAGGATTGCCCGTTACTGCTTCATGTAGTTCCGATATCGAATCTTGTTGGATGAATAACGCCTGCATTACGCCCCAAAACTCGATGTATGCCTCGAATGGGTTGGAGGAAAATCCCTGCGAGCCGTGAGCCATCAAGCTTTCGGTAGTATCTTGCAGGAGATACATGCTTGTGTAGTAAGTGGCGTATCTTTCTTCCTGTGCTGCTGCAAAGAAGAAATTTTGACACGCATCACTTTGGTGGAAGTAGTTATAAATTTCTCCGCGTCGGTCAGCGACTCTTATCATATGACACCCAACAAATGATTATATGGTTTCTGCATATCATCCCTGAATACCACAATCTAAGCAATAAACTCAGTCAAGTAGGGTGGGCAGGCCTTTTTGCCCACCCTTTGTAACACCAAACACTGGGCTTATTAATGTGGTGGGCAGAAAAGCGTTGCCCACCCTACATCACGCTTAAAGTAAATCTTAACTACAACCTACAAAGTCACTCGTTTAGCAATTTCAATGTCTTTGCGCAATAAATCATTGACTACTAATTGCAGACTTTCCTGTGTAGTTAGACATTTTTCATTAAGGTATTGAATAATGTCCTTATCTAAATAAATGGGTAACTGAATGCTTTCAATAGGTACATAGAATTTACCTTGTTCGGCATTAGAAAAATCATATTCTTCTTTCATTTTGTAAGCCTCTTAACATAAGTTGTTGTCTCGGTAGCCGTTGCTTTTCTGGCAGAAATAATTCTAACCCTATCATCATACCGAAAAGTATGAACAACTAATAACACACTTTCATTTAAACATTTACCCAATAAAAGCCAACGCTCTTCCATTTCTGAATGATCATCATCGGGTATGCTTAATGCAAAAGGATCAGAAAAAACATAAGCGGCATCGTGAAAATCTATACCGTGCTTGCGAATGTTTAGCTGATTTTTGTTTTCATCCCATTCAAATATCATAAAGACTTCTTTAAAACAGTTTGTTTTTTGTTTTGCCGCTTAGCCTATTGTTTTTTATGCAGCAATAAAGACGGGCAGGATGGATTAACCTATCAATCCAGCCCTTCCATAATCTCATCACTAATATCCGCATTGGAATAAACAGCCTGCACATCGTCCAAGTCCTCAAGCCGGTCAATCAAACGCATCATTTTCTCTGCATCATCGGCATCCAGTTCAGCCATGGTTGCGGCTTGTAGGGTGACTTCAGCATTGTCGGGCTCAAAGCCTGCTGCAACCAAAGCATCTTTTACGGCGAGATAATTTTCGGGGGAAGTCATGACATCTACTGCACCGTCATCATAGCTGATAACGTCCTCTGCGCCCGCTTCCAGGGCGGCTTCCATCAGGGCGTCTTCGTTAACAGATGGTGCGTAACTCAGGATGCCTACTTTGCTGAATAGATAGGCAACCGAGCCATCAGTACCTAAATTGCCGCCTGCCTTGGTGAAGGCATGACGGACTTCGCCTACGGTGCGGTTACGATTATCAGTCAAACAATCTACTATCACTGCTGTACCGCCCGGACCATAGCCTTCATATCGGATAGTTTCGTAATTAACGCCTTCCAACGCGCCCGAGGCTTTTTTAATAGCGGTATCAATGGTATCGCGGCGCATATTCGCGCCTAATGCCTTATCAATTGCGGTGCGTAAAGCCGGATTACTGGCTGCATCAGAGCCACTGGATTTTACCGCTACGGTAATTTCGCGCAGCATTTTGGTAAAA
>JBBQCU010000190.1:0-6924 GCA_038319065.1 Methylococcales bacterium | reverse complement strand
GCAATTCAGTATTGGCAACGCCGTATTGCGCATGGCCTTGCAGGACTTCGTTTACGGGCATTTTTTCAGGAGTGCCCTTGTGAATAATCACATCCAGCCCGGCATTTTTATAATAACCTTTTTCCAAAGCAGCATAGTAGCCGGCAAATTGAAATTGATGATGCCAGCGCAGTTGCAGATCAATAGATTCATCTGCGGCGGAAAAGCACGGGCAAAAAAAAGCCGCTAAAAAGCCAAACTTGATTCTTGTTGTTATGGAGTTGCGAAAATTCAGGTTAAATCGCATGGGTAAGATTTCATCAAAGTGACTGTGGCTGAAAATTTAGGGTATCTACTGTAACCAAAGAAAAAAGTTTCGGATAGCTAGGGAACATTCATGAAATAGCTTTAAGATCTTGCTCCCTCTTCCTCCGGAAGAGGCCTGGGGAGAGGGAATTGTGCTCAAGTTATTTCATGTTCATTCCTAGCTTATTGAAGTGATAGGCTACCACGCTTTGACTTATCAGTCAGTCATTACACTTATTTGAAGTAAGGTCAATTCAGCGGCTAGAATAAAACCCACAATGGCAGGGCATCGACAATATAAAAATTCAGGCACAAAAAAACCCGCAAGGAAAGTCCAAACGAGGTTTCGAATTTGAAAGCTCCGTTTAAGGCGCGGATTGCTAAGGCGAAACCGCTCTAAAGCCTTTTAGTTTATTTCAATGATCATGATCAGAATTTATGGGCATGTTATGCAATGTTAAATTCCTGATTAAATCGGATTGAATGATTGCTACGACAGATCATTGCGTACCCATCAGCGAGATTAATTTTGTCCAAACGTACCAAGAATCGGCATCAAGTAGCAAATTACCGGTTTTATAGAGACTGACTTTGATGAAGCTCTGCTTGTTTTGCTCGTTCAACATAATCTTGATAGGACGGAATGGCTATCGCAGCAAGAAAACCAATAACAGCAATAAATACGATTATTACAACAGCTACTACGACTAAGTTGGATCCACCCTCATTACCGGGCTTTGGATTGAGTCCGTATCGATTATCACTCTGCTGACTATCCAGAACCATGAAAATAAGAAGAACCAGACCTCCGATAAGGGGAATCAGCTCAATAAACAGCCACCAGCCACTTCGATCAGTGTCGTGCAATCGTCTTACCGTTACAGCAATATATGGAATTAAGGCGGCTAGGGAGTAAATACCACCCAATAGACCGATACCTGCTTCAGAACTAAAACTGCCAATAAGACTATCAATGATTGTGAGTGCAAAGAAGGCAAGAAAATTAAATAGGGTAAAATACCAGTATTCTTTTCGCGTAGCTCGCCCACTAAACACTGCGTATTTTTTTAAGACCTCAAGATACCAATTCATACCGACTCACATTTATTTAATTTTATAGTTTGCTGAATGATTCAACCAGATTGAAAGCGAGCATAGTAGAAACTATGGTAACTTGCAAAGAATAAAACGCCACAGATTCACAGAATAAATTTATTAATAATCTGTGAATCTGTGGCGGGGGTATTTTTGCGCTTTAAGCTAAGTCCAACTTAGGCCGCATAATGCGATTCGATATACTTTTGAACTATTTCCTGAAATTCTTCAGCAATTCTGTCGCCTTTAAGCGTAACTGTTTTTTCACCGTCTTCATAAACGGGCGCTACCGGTGATTCGCCCGTACCAGGTAAACTGATGCCGATATTGGCACTTTTACTTTCCCCGGGACCATTAACTACACAGCCCATAACGGCAATTTCCATAGTCTCGACACCAGGGAATTGGGTACGCCATATCGGCATTTGATCGCGCAAATAGGTTTGTATATCCATAGCCAGTTTTTGGAAATAATCACTTGTCGTGCGGCCACAACCCGGGCAGGAAATAACCATGGGGGTGAATGAACGAAAGCCCATAGTCTGTAGAATTTCCTGTCCAACAATAACTTCCTGAGTTCTGGATGCGCCGGGTTCAGGTGTTAAAGAAATACGGATGGTGTCGCCGATACCCTGTTGCATTAATACCGATAAAGCAGCGGCAGAAGACACTATGCCCTTGGAACCCATACCGGCCTCAGTAAGACCCAAATGCAGGGCATAATCGCAACGGCTGGATAAATCCTGATAAATATTAATCAACTCCTGTACGTTACTGATCTTGCAGGAAAGAATGATTTTATTTTTTGCCAAGCCTATTTCTTCAGCTTTAGCGGCACTTTCAAGCGCGGACAAAACTATCGCTTTACGAGTGATAGCGGGTAAAGGTTCAGGGTGTTTTTGCAGTCTGTTTTCGTCCAATAACCGTGTCAACACCGCCTGGTCCAAACTGCCGCCGTTTACGCCGATACGGACCGGTTTATTGTACTGGCAGGCGAATTCAATCATTTGTTGAAATTGCGGATCGCGGCTTTTACCACGTCCTACATTACCTGGATTAATGCGATATTTATCTAAAGCTTCTGCGCAGTCGGGGTATTTTTCCAGTAATTTGTGGCCATTAAAATGGAAATCACCCACTATGGGTACGGTACAACCTTTCTGATTGAGTTTGTTGCGAATTTCGGCAACGGCCTTTGCTGCTTCTTCTGAATTGACCGTAATACGAACCAGTTCAGAACCTGCGGTAGCCAGTTCGATAATTTGATTAACGGTTGCAGACACATTAACAGTGTCGGTATTGGTCATTGATTGTACGACGATAGGGGCGCCGCCGCCGACTTTAACGTCGCCGACTAAAACTTGATGGGTGATTTTTCTCAGGCTAATTGACATATACTAAAGGTTTTGAAAAAGTTGCAGATATAATTAAATTATACGCTATACAGACTATTGGGCAGAGTAAATTGTATGTTTTATAACATCATGAATTTTTAACGCACCTTGCGACCGGCTACCCGAGTCGACGTTGATGGATCGTTGCGATCATCCCGCCAGGTTGGATGATTAAAATGAATCACGAAATCGCCGTTGTAAGAAACAACTGCTTCAGTAAAGGTGATTTTGCCGATAGCATGCCAATCGCTGATGATACGTCTTTCATTAATCGGTATGCCTGTGGTCTCGCCGGTATCGGAAACATCGATATTAAAAGAGAGCTGTCTTTTCGGTTCGGGATCGCCTTTATCATAAATCTGCGCCATGATCTCATCGCGAAAATCCAAAGTTTCCCCAGTAATACGGGGCTGTTCGGGATCAACTCTCAAACGCATAAACTCCGGTGTACGGGTCGTTTCATCACTGGCTTTGCCAAGCTCTGCAATTTCGTAAAGTTGCCGCTGTGAAGGTTTCTTATCGGCTCGCAAAAAGGCAACTCCTTCTAGCAGGAGTACAGGCAAACCGGTTCCCCGCCGCCAGAACCGGGTATCCGGCGTGTTGCGAAGTTCTGCGTCGTTAATACAGTCGCTGAAATCGCCACCCAGATCCTGTTGAGTAAAGAAACTGGCTGTATGCAACGGCTCAATGTGTCTAACATCAGTTGTAGGGTACAGTTTACCTACCAATGACAAAGAGCGTGTTTGACCTCGTCTGGTGTCCGTGCAACAGGTCGAATAGCGTGCGACAATCAAGGCCTTGCTGCCTTTTCTGAAATATCCGGAATAATCGTTTTCCTCGGTAATTTCCCAGACACCGGTCAGACAAATGCCATTGGGATGCAACAAGCGGCGAAATCCTTTTCCATCGCTGCCCCAGCGTAAATCTGCATCTGAATCAAGCGTCCTTTGTACTGCTTGAAGAAACCGCCAAGGAACACCGAACGGCAAAATACCCTTGAGCACACTGCCCGTCGTAACTTCATAAACCGGCAGCGGTAGCGAATCGTCCGCGCCCCATACCTTCTGATAAGGATTAGCAAAAATAGCATTACGCACTTCAAAATAGCGCGATCCGTTGTAATTACGATCTTCGTTAGTGAATTCTATAGAACCATAATGTATCTCTTTCATGACGGCATTCCTTATAGCAGCTAAAATGTAATTGTTAACATATTTCAACAAAATTATCTACAAAAAATAAAACCTTTGAACAGGCAATTACACTTAAGACGATATCCGGGGATGAAATCGCCTGAATACCAGCCAACTTGATAATGACAATTTCGAAAAAGAAAACATAAATATTTACTATATCAAGGCCTTTGCATCACCTAAAAGATCAATACAAAGAACTTTTAGTTAGTTCGCAATTTATTTTCGAGCTTGAAATTGAACCAGTAGTTACATTAAAGACTCAAGAAGTCACTTGATGGTCTATGCTTGATTTGTAAATCAAGTAAGAGTTGAAATAAACCAGCTACTAACCTTTTCTTTCGATTTAAGATACCCAAATTAAGGACGGACCATACATGCGCCTAATGACTTTACAAAATCCGGCTGTTAAAAGTTGGCTGCCTGTCTTTGTCACTGCCGTATTGTTTTATTTTGCCGGCAAGCTCATGTTGTCATTAGCATTGCCCCCTAGCTATGCCACAGCCATCTGGCCTTCAGCCGGCATTGGACTGGCTGCCGTTTTGTTATGGGGTTACCGGGTTTTGCCGGGGATATTTCTGGCCGAATTGCTTATACACATTGAAGTCTATGATATATCGGTATTATTGGAATCTCCCCTGGAGTTGCTGGTTTTTTTTCTTAGTCCCATTAATAGCGTTATCAGAGCTTGGCTGGGCAGTGTTCTGGTCAAAAAATATGCGGGCTATCCCAACGCGTTGATTTCGAGTCGATTAATTATCCTTTTCTTTCTACTCGCTGGACCGGTTGCGTCTTTTTTGCCCGCCATTCTGAGTGTCTATGAGCTAATTTTTATGGGCATTATCATAGAGCAGGATCTGGTTTTTTCTTTCTTAACCTGGTGGATAGGCGATTGTGCCGGCATCGTTGTTTTTACCCCCCTGTTTTTTATTATCTTTGACCGCTCACATAGAATTTGGCAGCAACGTTTATTTTCTTTGGGTTTACCCTTGTGTGCCATGTTTGTATTAACCGCCGCCAGTTATCTATTAGCGCAAAAATTTGAAGTTGAACGTTTAAGTAAAATTATCAGCAAGCAAGCACAAATAATCAAAACTGGTTTGCAAGATAAATTTCAACATCATTTGACGGGGCTTACTCTGTTTAAGGGATTAGCGGATTCCACTAAATCAATATCGGAAGCTGATTTCCAGTTATTTTCACTGTTATCTTTTAATCATCATACCGACATTTCACATATTGCATGGCTGTATGCCATTAAAAATAAAGAAGGGCGTTATTACGTCAGTCAATTCGCAGCAACCAATGAAGGTAATAACTCCGCCGATTTAAATACAATCGCTGATATAGCCAATAAACTTGATTTTGATTCAGGGTTTGTGACCGTAATAAACAAAAATCAGTTTATTATTTTTATGCCTTTAGTTGATACGGGAGAAAAAAACTGTCATTGCCTGAAAGGCGTTGTTGCTGAAGTTTTTAATATAACAAAATTTATCGAAGCGGGTATAGACAACATAAATATTGAGCATCTGGTTATTAAAATTTTTGATGGTAAGAGTCAGGGGCGGCAGCAAACTATTTTTCAATCCAATAATATTCAGGAAATATCAGATCCGTTAAATTTGGCCCATCATGATGTCATAAATCTGGGTGAACAAAAGTGGTTACTGGAAATTACACCCGATAAAAAATTCCTCAGTGAATATTATTCCTGGTCGGTATGGCAACTGCTTGCAGGCGGTATGTTTTTGACCGGTTTTATGAGCATCGGGTTATTGGTTTTGACCGGTCAGAATGAGTCAATCAGATCTGAAGTTGAGAAGCGTACTGAAGAACTCAAACAAAGCAATAAGCAACACGCAGCAAATGAACAGCAGTTTAGAAAACTGGTGCAAACTCAATCGGCAATTGTTTGGAGGGCCGACCCTGCTTCGCTCAGGTTTCTGTTTGTCAGTGATGAAGCCGAGAGTCTATTGGGTTACCCGGTCGAACAATGGATTAATGAAGCTGATTTCTGCAAGCAACATGTTCATGAAGATGACAGGAAAGCAGTTCACGCATTTCGTTTAGAAGAAATCAGGAATCAACGCAATCACGAAGTTGAATTTCGAATGATTGCAGCGGATGGCCGTAGTGTCTGGTTACGTAATTTTGTTGATTTAACTGAAGAGAACGGCGAAATAACCGAGATATTTGGCTTTATGATCGATATAACCAGGCAAAAGCAGGCAGAAGAACAATTGCGGTTGGCAGCCACCACATTTGAAAGCCAGCAAGGCATCCTGATTACCGATAAAGATTCCAACATACTACGGGTAAATAAAGCGTTTACAGAAATTACCGGTTATTCTCAAGAAGAAGCCGTAGGAAAAAATCCAAGTATACTAAGCTCCGGGCGGCATGATCAAATGTTTTTTCAGGATCTCTGGAAGCAATTAACAACGCGTGGCCGTTTTGAGGGGGAGATGTGGAATCGCCGGAAAAACGGCGAAATTTACCCGGAATGGCAGACCATTACAGCGGTAAAAAATGATGCCGGCGAAGTAAGTCATTATGTCTGTGTATTCTCGGACATTACTGAGAAAAAAGATGTAGAAGGCAAAATTCATGCGATGGCTTTTTATGATCCATTAACCAAACTGCCTAATCGCCGTTTACTACTGGACAGATTTGAACAGGAGTTGGCAATAGCGAAAAGGCATAAGCAGTTCGGTGCTGTTATTTTTTTGGATTTAGATCATTTTAAATTACTTAACGATTCACAAGGGCATTTGGTTGGTGATCAATTGCTCATTCAAGTTGCAAAGCGTCTGGTTTCGGTACTCAGAGAAGAAGATACGCCAGCCCGGTTAGGCGGCGATGAATTTGTTGTATTACTGCATGCAAACTCAGAAAGCTTAAACACCGTTGCTGATCACGCCTGGGTTGTCGCTGAAAAAATTAAAGAGAAATTA
>JBBQCU010000189.1:0-6927 GCA_038319065.1 Methylococcales bacterium | reverse complement strand
TGAATTGCTTTATTTGCCTCCCTATTCCCCCAACCTGAATTTGATCGAGCGTTTATGGCGTTTTGTTAAAAAACAGGTTCTGTATAGCAAGCATTACGACCGTTTCGATACTTTCAGAAACAGTATCAATAACTGCATCAGCGATCTTGGCACCCGGTTCAAAAATGAGATGCAAAGTTTGATGACCTTGAAATTCCAGTTATTTTAAAAAACCGAAAACTTGACCGCGCGGAGTATAATAACCAAAAAATTGGTTGCCCGCTCTACGATACTGCGATACTTTAAGCCCTTACCGTAATAACGGTCTGCATTATCTGCCCTAATTTCCAAGGAAGCCCAATGCCACCTAACCGCCCCGTTGTCCTCTCATTTTCCGGCCATGATCCCAGCGGAGGCGCCGGCGTGCAGGCGGATATTGAAACCCTGGCCAGTCATCAGTGTCATTCGGTCAGTGTTATAACGGCCTTGACCGAGCAGGATACCCGGAATGTCAAAAAGCTTATTCCGCAAAGCCCGGAAAACATTATCAGTCAGGCGAATACCTTACTGGATGACTTGCACGTTAATGCTTTCAAAATCGGCTTGATCGGGCATCATGAAACGGCAATAGCCATTTATGCGATTCTAAAACAAAAACCGCACATTCCGGTTATTCTGGATCCGGTACTGGCGGCGGGTGGCGGTACTGAATTATCCAATGACCGGCTCATTGCAACGATTGTTGACTTGCTGTTGCCTTGCACTACGGTGATAACACCCAACAGTGAAGAAGCCCGCAGATTGGCAGGCTATGATGAACTTGATGAATGTGGTCTGGAATTGCTGGATCAAGGTTGTGAGTATGTCCTGATTACGGGAACGCATGAAGCGACGCCCTCAGTGAGTAATCAACTGTTTCATGATGGCCGTTGCTGGGAAACTTATACCTGGGAAAGACTGCCGGCCAGCTATCATGGCTCCGGTTGTACGTTGGCTGCCAGCATTGCCGCCTTGATAGCGCATGGGTTAGAGCCTGTTCAAGCCGTGATGGAGGCTCAGGAATATACCTGGAATTCATTAAATAGTGCTTATCAACCGGGCCGAGGTCAGCCTATTCCCAATCGATTTTTCTGGATGGAGGAAGATACATGAGATTTCCGGCAAGCGGTCTTTACGCCATTACCCAGACTGACAATAAATCCGGCGATACTATTATTGCTGAGGTTGGGGCCGCAATTCGGGGGGGCGCGGTGATCGTGCAGTATCGCGATAAAAATCCGGCTGACGCACTTTTTCTGGCAAGAGAGTTAATTAAAATATGCCATCGGCATAATGTCCCGCTTATTATTAACGATGATGTCGAGCTGGCGGCGAGGACAGGCGCTGATGGTGTCCATATCGGCAAAGACGACGGTGCAATTGCGCAGGCAAGAGAGCAGTTAGGTGACGAAGCCATCATTGGCGTTTCCTGCTATAACTTTGTCGAACGGGCTATTGAAGCTCAAGCGCAGGGAGCTACTTATGTTGCTTTCGGGCGTTTTTTCCCTTCTTCCTCAAAACCACTGGCGGCACCTGCGAAGATTGAAACACTGCAACAGGCAAAACGGCTGCTTAATATCCCGATTGTCGCCATAGGCGGCATTCTGCCGGAAAATGGTGCGCAATTATTGGCAGCGGGGGCCGATTTGTTAGCGGTCATAGGCGGGCTATTTGAGAGTCAGCCGGAACAGTCGGCTCGGGCTTATCAGGCTTTGTTTCATTCTTGATTAAAAGATAAAGTCCACGAAAATCAGGAGAGACACGAATAAAATGGATGGCAAATAGGGTACAGAGAAGCATGTTATCAGATACAAGGTATGGTTTTTGACACTGGCGGGGCGGGTTATTCAACCCGCCCCGAACGTTTGAAATCGACCGCGATTCCCGCATGCTCAAAACGTTGCGACGGGGCCCATACCCATACCCCGTCGCGCTTGGAGGAAGCACAAAAATCCCTCTCTATAAGGAGAGGGGGCAAACTCTCAACGACTTGCGGGATTTCAAATTTTCTGAATAGTTACTGATTTTTTAAACCAAGCCTTGGTTATTTGGCTCTCACGGGCGTGATCAATTATCGGCGCTGGATAATTGCATTGGCTGTGTTTTTTATCCCATTGATGGATGGTTTTTGGTGAAAACGCCTTAAGTTCGTGTATCCAGCGATAAATATACCGGCATTCGGGGTCGAATTTTTGTTGCTGTAGCCAGGGATTAAATATCCTGAAATAAGGTTGGGCATCACAACCTGTTGAAGCCGCCCATTGCCAATTACCGTTATTGACACAGGGATCATAATCGACCAAATGTTGGGCAAAATAGCGTTCGCCCCAACGCCAGCTGATATGCAGATCCTTGACCAGAAAAGAAGCGACTATCATTCTCAACCGATTATGCATAAAGCCGGTGGCGTTCAATTCACGCATTCCCGCATCGACAATGGGAAAACCGGTTTTACCCTCGCTCCAGGCCTGAAAATAATCTCGGTTGTTATCCCAGTGCAGATTGGCAAACTTTTCCAGAAATGGTTGTCCGAAAACTTGCGGAAAATGATAGGCAATATGGGTAAAAAAATCGCGCCAGTACAATTGCCGCAGCAAGGGATGTTCGCTGCCGAGTTGCTCAATGATGGCATAATAAACTTCCCGCACTGAACAGGTACCAAACTTTAGATGCGCCGAAAGTTTACTGGTTGCATCCAGGGCAGGAAAATCGCGCGTATTTTGATAATCCGCATAGTTATCGAGCTGATCGAAGATAGCGAGCGCGTGGTTACGCCCCCCTTGAATGACCTCCGGTTTTGCTTCAGCCAGCGATAATCCAGGCTGATCAACTTTAAAATCAGACGCCGTCGGCGGCAAAAAGTTTTGTTTAAATAAAGCTTGCGGCAAGGCCACAGGAAATTGTCTGGCATTATTATAAAATGCTGTAAAAACCTTATAGGGCGTGTGATCGTTTTTGACTGCCTGTTCAGGTTCGGTAAGCAACGCGTCAGGCAGAGTGTGGAAGCTTATCCCCAATTTTTGGCAGACATCAGCCATCTCATCATCGCGCCGCCGGCTGAAAGGCGTGTAATCCCGGTTGATAAATACGGCTTGTATCTGCTGCAGTTCATACACACTGTTTATAACCTGCTCCGGCAACCCATGAAAAAGCCCAAGCTTGCCGCCTGCTGCTTGCAATTGCTGCTGAAGATCACTAATGGACTGAAACATGAATTGCAGTGCCGGTTTGCTCTGATAAGGATGGGGCTCTATTTGCCTGGGATCAAAAATAAAGCATGGCAACACCTGTCCGGAAAGACGTAATGCTTCATTAAGCGCTGTATTGTCATGCACACGCAAGTCACGACGAAAAATAAACAAGGAACTTGCGTATTGAGTCATTTATAGCTCTGGGGTATAGATATCTACACAAGTGCCTGATCCTTCTCCCTTGAGGGAGAAGGTTGGGATGAGGGGTTAAATATTTGATTTCATTCTCCTCTCCCCAGCCCTCTCCATCAGGAGAGGGAGCAAGGTCATTCTATAACATGCGCTTTTTGCAATTGCAAACGTAGCGCCTCTATACGCTTGCGATTAACCCCGAAATCACTATGACCTGTGCGTGAGGCTGAACGGATATGGATGAGATTCGTATCCGTATCAAGTATCACGTTAATGTCGTCAACAAACTGAAAAACAAGGCTAGTTGCCTCTGCATGAAGCGTATCAGCTGTTTCATGGGTGATAACCATACGGCTCTGGCTGTTAATGGCTTTTTTCAATGCTTCCCATGCTTCTTTAGGGTTGCTGCTGATTTTAAAGGGTTCAATAAAATGCTTGGCATCTTGTGCCTGACTGGAAACGCAGTTGGGACTATCCCGGCAGGGCGGCAATGTTTTTTCTGATTCTGAATTTGCCCGGTTTGCTGTACTGAGTGTCATAAATATAATGTAGATAATGATTTTAAATGTCATAAGAAGTGGTAGAGCAAAAAAATTCCGGAATAAATATAAAGGTGTATCCAATTTTCCATAAATTCCGGAAGAGTCAAATTATTGCATGACTTTAATGCGACAACAAAGTCATTAATAATTGAAAAAACCTTAAAAATCGATACACTTCATGATAATCAAAGCAGTGTTTCAAAAACCTTGAATCTCTATCAATAGAAAAAATGAAAAAAATTCCTATCGGCATTAGCAGTTGTTTACTCGGTCAACAGGTACGTTTTGATGGTAGTCATAAACGGGATGCCTACATTGTCGGCACACTCAGTGAATATTTTGAATTTCATCCCTTCTGCCCGGAAGTGGCAATTGGTTTGGGCATACCCCGGCCTACCATTCATCTGGTAAAAACCGGCAATGCAGTACGCTGTGTCGGCATCAAGGATCCGACGCTGGATGTGACAGACCGTTTACGCGATTATGCGGAGCAACAAACAAATGTTCATGCCGGGTTATGCGGTTATATTTTAAAAAAGGATTCACCCAGTTGCGGTATGGAGCGTGTCAAGGTTTATGCGGGCGGCCAGCCACACCGGAACGGATTTGGTATTTATGCCCAGGCGATGATGTGTAATAATCCGCTGTTACCGGTCGAAGAAGAAGGCCGTCTTGGCGATCCGGGATTACGCGAGAATTTTATCCAGCGTGTTTATGTACTCTATCGCTGGAAACAGATGCTGGCGGATGGCCTTTCAGCCCAAAGCCTCACGCGTTTTCATGCCCGTCATAAACTGATCATTATGAGTCATGCCGATTATCGTGAAATGGGGCAATTATTAGCGGGATTAACCAGGGATAATCTGTTGCAGGTTGCTGAGCGCTATATTTTACTGTTAATGAATACCCTTAAAACGGTTGTTAGCCGCAGTAACCATGTTAATGTGCTGCAACATATCCAGGGTTACCTGAAAAAAGAGTTAAGCGCCGATGACAAGGCAGAGCTCTGCGAAATCATCGAACGTTATCGCGCAGGTGAAATACCGCTGATTGTCCCGTTGACCTTGCTTAAACATCATTTCCGTAAATCACCCGATCCTTATATCGAAGAATCCTATTACATGTCACCGTATCCACAGGAATTGCAACTTATTAATCAGTTGTAAGTAAAATGAGAGGATGCAATGATACTTTCAGTTACTCAAGGATACCACTATGGCAGTTATATCAGCTCACGATGCGAACGAAGAATACGAAAAATCTGAAATCCGGAAATTTTTTCATCACCGGCAAGATGGAATTTGTGTTGAGGTTGGAGCACATGAACCTGTTTCGGTTATCTCACAGTCCTTACATTTGGAAGAAAAGCTGAAATGGCAGTGTGTGTTGATTGAGCCCAATCCGGTCTTAGCGCAAAAAGCCGTAAGCCTTAGACCTAAAGCGAAAGTCTGTGAAGTAGCCTGTACTTGTCCTGAAAATATTGGCATTATGATTTTAAATATTCCACTAGACGAAAGTAATCAGGAAGTGACTGGGCATGCGTCATTGGAAAAAAATGCCGATGAGCATAATTATCAACACCATAGTTGCATAGAAGTTAAAGCTGATACCCTGACCCATGTTTTGCAAGCACAACATATTCAGCAGATTGATTTTTTGTCGATTGATGTAGAAGGTGCGGAAATGGACGTTTTACTAGGTTTGGATTTTAGTATTTATCATCCACAGTTAATTTTGTTGGAAGACAAGCATCTGTACTTGAAAAAGCATTTTTTTTTAAAACAGCAAGGTTATAAATTAGTACGGCGATTAAATAGAAATTGCTGGTATATTCCGAAAACAATGCAGCCACCGGCGGTACCGGTTTTAGAAAAGCTCAAACTGTTTAAGCGTATGTATATCAGTATTTGGTTTAAAAAAATCCATTACGCCTGGATACACAAGACCTTAAAGCCGCTTAAAACTTTATAAATAGATACAAAAACTTTTGTAAATCATGGCAAAAATTTTAATTATTGGTTGTGGCGCAATAGGCACGCAAGTTGCGCATGTCCTTTCCGCCAAGGGACATCAGGTAACGGGACTAAAAAGAAACCCACCGGAAAAAGATGACGGTGAGATTAATTATTTCACTGCGGATATAACTTCTCCAACAGACCTTCAAGACCTGACCACAGATTTTGACGTGCTGTACTTTATTGTTTCGCCTGACGGGCGGAATGAAGAAAGCTATCACGATATTTATGAAACAGGATTGAATAATCTGCTCAATAAATTTTCACTGGCGGGTTCTAATCCGCACTGGATTTTTGTGTCTTCAACCAGTGTCTATAGCCAATCGCAAGGTGAATGGGTCGACGAAGATTCCATTGCACAACCGGAAAATGCCACAAGCCAACTCATCCGGCAGGCGGAACAAAAACTGATGGATTTGGAACCTAATAATATTGTCGTACGATTTTCCGGAATTTACGGTCCAGGCCGTGAGTACCTGTTAAGAATGGCAATGCAGGTACCCGCCATACAGCAAAATCCACCTTATTACACTAATCGCATCCATCAACAGGATTGTATTGGCGTGCTGGCATTTTTACTGGAACGCCGCCTTGCTGGAGTTGCTTTGGAACAATGCTATTTAGCCAGTGATGATGATCCTGCGCCGATGTGGGACGTTATGTCGTGGCTGGCTGAGAGCATGAACTGTCAACCACCGGCGGTAAAAACTGGCGGCACTGACTGTGTGATGAATAAACGTTGCAAAAATCAACGGCTAAAAGCCCTGGGTTATAAGTTTCTTTATCCCGGCTTTAAAGACGGCTATCTTGAGTTAATCAAATAAATCAGTAATTACTCAGCGTAATTAACAACCATCCCAAATTATGGTATTGGTTTGGCATGATACACGCGCTCATGCAGTTAAAGAATAAAGTCTGGCAATCTGCCTTCAAAAAGCATAGTCAGGGCATCGGTGGCGGAGACCTCAT
>JBBQCU010000188.1:0-6944 GCA_038319065.1 Methylococcales bacterium | reverse complement strand
ATGCAGGGTATTCAAGGTGCGATTTTTCAACTGTTCAATTTTACCCTGGTTGCCAGTTCCCTGATATTGATTGCCGGCTTTATTCAACATCGATTAGGCAGTACCGAAGCCATACACCTGGGCGGTTTGGCCAAAGTAATGCCGCGTTTAACCAGCTTTTATTTTCTGTTTGTTCTGGCCAGTATCGGCGTACCGGGTACTAACGGTTTTCCCGCTGAGTTATTATTGATAATTGGTGCATTATTGGCTCACCCCAGCCTGGGTATTACAGCGCTGGCAGGTGCAGTGCTGAGCGCCGCTTATATGCTGTCTTTTACCCGCCGGGCGTTTTTCGGCCCCATTACTCAAACCGCTGTCAATCAGGCACAGGATTTGCGCCCGCGTGAATTGGCACTGTTATGTGTACCTGCGTTGTTAATTTTAGTGCTTGGGTTTTTTCCAAATAGCGTGCTTAAAACCAATCAGATGGCAGCAGAGGCCTGGTTGACCCGTTTGCTGGATCAGCCCGTGTTGAAAAATAATGAGATTGCGGGGCTGATGGAGGCGCCTTAGCATTGTAGGCAAGAATAAGACCACCCAAGCCTGTCCTGAGCTTGTCGAATGGGCTAGAGAGTGTCGACATTTCCGGCAATTCGAGCGCCGTGTGCTGCCGGAAACGCTTGTTCCCGCAAGCGCTCGAAAAGACTTATTCCGGCCACAGAGTTACGAGCGGCTTGAAAACTGCTTCAACTGCTGAATTAAGCACAATCTACTCCGGTATTTACGGATTACCAGCCATAGTGTGAATAAATAAGTTGGGGTTCTGCTGTTGCAACCTGGCTCTGAGTTTAATTATGGTTTCATTCAGACCATTTTCTTCACTTCCCATTAAACTATACATCAATTGCAATGCCTCATTGCCCTCACTTTCACAATCGAAAGTAAAAACGTTTTTCGCGAGCGCTGGTTTTTTTAGCACTATCCAGGCTGGAAAAAATGGGGATTCCAGCTCAGGGTCCAGTTCGTTGAAATGCCGCCAATCTGATAACAACAAACGATTACAAGTACTGCCAACCAATGTTTCTGCTGCGTCAGGGAATGTCAGAAACAATCTGAACCAACTCTCAAGTCCTTTCAGCTCTTTATTCAATTTAAAACAAGCTTCACCGTAACGAAATATTAAAACGGGCTGATTGATCCAGTCTGCTTCCTGAGTAATAGAAGAGAGCACTTGTTGCCATTGAAATCCTTTAAAGGCAGTAAAACTTAAGTGATCTTCAGGTGATCCGGCATCAAAATAGCGGTCAGTAACTTCGGCAGAAAGCACTTGCCATAAAGGCGTAAGGAAATCATGCGCAAACTGGCCTAACACATCAAAAGCCAAAGGTGTAACAGTTTGCAGCAACAATTTGATTTTTCTGCCGCTGGATTTCCCCGATACGGTCAATTCATTTTGAAGTGCTAATAAATGATCAAATTTTTGATGTTTTTCGGGAGCCAGCAATTTTAATTGGCTCATTAAACGTAAAACACCATCTTCACGTTTCTCAATGATGGCTCTTATCAGGTCATTGGCAGTACAAGCAGGCGCACTATCAAAAAACAGATCCATCTGTAGCCGATTCTGGGCAGGTTCATAATCAGTCGTAAAAATGAGTTCATTCCCGGGACAACGGCAAAAATGGAGAGTTTGGTTGTCCACTGCAGTATACGAGAGATGAAAAGATTCCAGCTTCAGTTTTTTTGCATAGTGCTGTGCAATCTCCAGGTCAGCAATTATCGCCGGAATCGTTGCCTTAAAATGATCCTCTAAATAACCGGCTTCACCATTTCTCCACTTCCGGTAATCAATGAAATCAAGGTAGCCTTCTCTAAGCAACCAATTTATAACTGAAAATCTCCCTTCTTCAAATAGCATTAAATCGACTTGATTGTAAATTATTTGATTCGACATTAAATTATTTGTAAACGATGTGCGGTTATTTGGAAAAACTGCTTTTTTTATCTCCCGCATCCAATTTTGAAAATAGGGTATCGAACCAGATCGTTGGAATTTCGTCCAGGCCTCGCCGAATCCAGTTATTCCACCAAATTGAAATTTCCCTGAAATCCTCTTCCAGAAACCGGTATTGCGTCATCCGGTAGGAATCCTTATGGTAGACGACAATATCGAGGGGAAAACCGACGTCGATGGCGCTGGTCCGGGTAGCATCAAATGCCAGATAACCCACCTTGAGGGCTTGAAGCAAGGAATCGGTATGGCTCAATCCCCTATCCAGGACCGGTTTGCCATAACCGGATTCACCGATTATATAATAAGGGGAAGAAGGCGTTGACTCAATCCAGTTGCCTTCTGGATAAATCATGTACAACTTGTGTTCCTTGTCGTTCTCCAATTGTCCTCCTACTACGGCATGGAGATTCATCCAGATGTTGGCATTCCGAAGGGCCGCGCCATCCTCTGCCGCCACACGCCGTACCTGAACGGCAAACGCATTGACCGCTTTATACAGCTTATCGTACTTGTTCTCCTGCTCTTCCAGAACCTCCTCAAAATAGGTGATCGCCTTATCCCTGACCGAACGCAACCCCGACGTCATAAGAAAAAGACTATGTTGGTTTTGCTCGTGAATGGTAAGTTTTCGGGCTGTAATGAACTCGGTCCCTGACGTGATGCGAGTATCCGCGATCGCCAAAAGTCCGGAGTCTAATTTTATGCCAAGGCAGAAGGTCATGGGTAGTTCAATATTGTAAGTGTAAGCCAGTTAGAGCGGTGTACGAATATTCCAACCAAAGCCGTTAAGTTATACCGGAGAATTGCTGTTTGTTTCCCGGCCATTTTTTGCCTCCAAAAGCTTATTATATTAATGCGGCTTGGTCTTTGTAAATATTTGCGACAAAACCGAATCCAATACGGCCATCAATAATCTCGTTTGCGGGAGTTGCTGCGTATATAATACAAAGCTCTTGAGTGGCGACGAGTTAATCCTGGCGTGCGTCGAATTAGAGAATGCGGACTAAATTAATCCCTATGAGTCTTTTGATTGGAGCTTTATCATGTGTAATACCTGTGGTTGTAACATTACACCGGGCAACCGCCCGCTGGTTTTAGCAGAAAAACCTAAAAATGGCGTGACTACCGTTTCTGTACTGCAAAACTTGTTGACGCAAAATAATCATCAAGCTGACCATAACCGCTCGCATTTTGATGCCCAAAAAGTGCTGGTCATTAATTTGATGTCTTCACCGGGTTCAGGAAAAACCGCACTACTCGAAGCGACGATAAAACGCCTGCGTGAATCGTTAAAAATCGCCGTCATCGAAGGCGATCTGGAAACGGAAAACGATACCAAACGCATTCAGGCGCAAGGTGTCCCCGCTTATCAAATCACAACGGGCACGGCTTGCCATCTGGATGCGCATCTGGTGCATAACGCCTTGCATCACATGGCGCTTGATGACCTGGATCTGTTGTTCATTGAAAATGTCGGTAACCTGGTTTGCCCGGCCAGTTTTGACTTGGGTCACCATCGTAATGTCGTGTTGCTGTCAGTTACCGAAGGCGACGATAAACCCGCTAAATACCCCGTCATGTTCCGTGCAGCAGACTTGATGCTGATCAGCAAAACCGATTTGCTGCCGTATCTGGATGATTTTTCACCGGCTAGAGCTGAACAGAATCTGCATAATCTTGCTAATGATGCGCCTGTGATAGAATTTAGCTCAAAAGACGGAGATGGTCTGGACGCCTGGATAGCCTGGCTGCATGCCGAAATAGAACAATACCGGTCACTGTTGCTTAACCAGCAAACACAGCGCCCCAAAGTCCAGCTGGATGGTCAGTTGCTTCATGCCCAACCCGGTAAAACAAAGTTTTATCCCTTAAGCAATAAAGCTGTCCATACTTAAGTAATTGATGTTACGCATGTCTAATGGAAAGGCGCAGTCCACGAAAACCACGAAAGGCACGAAAAAATGGATGGCGAAATATGGTACAGAGAGGAATGTTATCAGATACAAGGTGCGGTGTTTGACGTTTACCGTGAAATGGGCTGTGGTTTTCTTGAGTCAGTCTATCAAGAGTGTCTGGAAAAGGAGTTATTTAAACGTGGAATACCCTTTGTTGCACATCAAGAACTAAGACTTTTCTATAAAGGGGAGATGTTGAAGCAAACATTTATTCCTGACTTCATGTGTTATGAATCCATTATTATTGAACTTAAAGCGCTTTCTGTCACAACCTCAGCACACAAGGCTCAGGTACTAAACTATCTTAAAACAACAGGAATGCGTTTGGGTTTGCTGGTCAACTTTGGTTGCTATCAGAAAGCAACGGTCGAACGGATTGTGTTATGAAAACTTTCGTGCTTTTCGTGGACAAAAATTAACATCACTTGATTAAATACTATGCCGACTAACGCAAAACAATTACTGGAAAAAATTCGCGAACTGCCTCTGCCCGGGAAAATCCGGATCATGAATGTGTGCGGAGGGCATGAGCGTTCTATTTCCATGGCGGGACTGCGGACCGCCCTGCCCCATAACATTGAGTTGATTCCGGGGCCGGGCTGTCCGGTGTGTATCTGTCCCGAAGAGGATATTTATCAGGCCATACAAATCGCAGTCCATGAAGATGTCGTATTGCTGGCATTCGGTGATATGTTGCGCGTTCCGGTTAATGTGCCTAAAGGGGCAATTCGTACCTTGGAGCAGGCCAAAGCCGGGGGTGCAGACATCAGACCCATCGCATCGCCAACTGAAGCGGTTAAAATCGCCACGGCCAACCCTGAAAAAACGATCGTTTTTTTTGTAGCGGGCTTTGAAACAACCTGTGCTCCCGTGGCCGCGATGCTCGCCGAAGGGATTCCTGACAATTTATTGCTCTTGATGAGCGGCCGTTTAACCTGGCCGGCAGTTGCCATGTTACTGGAGTCTGACACACCGGCATTTGATGCGCTCATCGCCCCCGGTCATGTCGCAACCATTATGGGTTCGAACGAATGGCGATTTGTCGTTGATCAACATCATATTCCGGCGGCAGTCGCCGGGTTTACACCCGAAAGCCTGCTTGCCGCCACCTATTCGGTACTGCGGCAGATTATTGAACACAAGGTGTTCCTCGATAATTGCTACACACAGGTTGTCAAACCGGACGGCAACCGGACGGCTCAGCAGCTTTTAAATTCAACCCTTGATGTTATTGATGCGCCTTGGCGCGGTATCGGTATTATTCCAAAGTCCGGTCTTGAACTAAACGCAAACCTGGCGGCACATAATGCCCGGCACCATTTTCCTGCATACGCTGATGAAGCACGAAAAAAAGCCGGCGCCATGCCGCCCGGCTGTGATTGTGCAAAAGTTGTATTAGGCAAAATAAAGCCTACCGAATGCCGCTTATATGGCGAATCCTGCACGCCCCGAAATCCTATAGGGCCCTGCATGGTTTCTGATGAAGGCGCTTGCCGTATCTGGTGGGCAGCCGGGGTACGCAAAGAATCTGCCGAACCAGCGGACACTGCCTGAGTCCGGCGCTTACCAGTGAGCGAGTTGCTGGCGTTCCATATCATCATTACCGGCCGAGTGCAGGGGGTCGGCTTCCGCCCCTTCGTCAGCCGTCTCGCCCATGAGTTCGGGCTAGCTGGTTGGGTACTTAATCGTAGCGGCCAGATCGAGATTCATGTGGAGGGTTCCTGCGAAGCGCTAACAGCTTTCAAAAGCGCATTGCTTGACCAAGCGCCTCCGCTTGCCCAGCCGGAATGTCCTCAGGTCTCCTCTGTAGTTCCTTGCGGACTCTCGGACTTTACCATTGAGTGTAGCGAAGCAGGAGAAAATTCTGACGCCCATATTCCACCAGACTACTTCGTTTGTGACGATTGTCTTGCCGAGATGCAGAACCCTGCTGAAAGGCGTTACCGTTACCCTTTCATCAATTGCACCCAGTGCGGTCCCCGCTATACACTCATCGACTGTCTACCATACGACCGGCCCAATACGGCTATGGCCGGCTTTGAACTGTGTCCAGACTGCCAGAGCGAATACAGCAATCCAGTTGACCGGCGTTACCACGCTCAACCCCTGGCTTGTTCCCGCTGCGGCCCCAGTCTAACCTTCCGCCGGCCTGGTTATCCCGATCTGTGCGATAACGAGACGGCGTTAACAGCCTGTCTGGACGGATTACGAGCGGGATTGATCGTAGCCGTCAAAGGTGTGGGTGGCTACCACCTCCTGTGCGATGCCGCTGATCCGGGGCCTGTATGGCGGCTTCGGGAACGAAAGCCGCGTCCTCATAAGCCATTGGCCGTGTTGGTGCCGTGGCGTGGCGAGAACGGGTTGGAACTGGTGAACCAGTTGGCCGAACTGGATGCCTCCGAAAAACAACGGTTACTCTCGCCACTCAGGCCCATTGTACTGGTTCGGAAACGCGTCAATTCGTTACTAAACGAGGCCATAGCGCCGGACTTGGGCGAAGTGGGTTTGATGCTGCCCTACAGCCCCTTGCACCATCTCCTTGCGGATGGCTATGGTGCGCCCCTGGTGGCAACTTCTGCAAACTTAAGTGGCGAGCCAGTCCTGACCGATGAGGTTGAAGTGGAAACGCGGCTTAGCCAGGTCGCCGATGCTTTCCTGCACCACAATCGCCCCATACGACGTCCGGCAGACGATTCGGTGTATCGCCTGATCGCCGGTAAAACCCGCCCTGTCCGGATCGGCCGCGGCCTTGCACCGATCGAGCGGAAACTGCCGTTCCGGCTTGAACAGCCATTATTGGCTGTGGGTGCCGATCTCAAAAACACCGTAGCTCTGGGCTTCCGCGACCGCGTGGTGATTTCACCACACATCGGCGACCTGGGCTCACTTCGAAGCGCGGAAGTATTCGAGCGGGTGATCACTGACTTAAGGCGACTCTACGATATCAGCCCGCAAGCGATTGTTTGCGATGCGCATCCCGGCTACCATTCCAGCCG
>JBBQCU010000187.1:0-6955 GCA_038319065.1 Methylococcales bacterium | reverse complement strand
TTGCCTCAAAGTCTCGGGCTTTACCAACCAGGCCATCATAACGAGACCACTCATGATCCAGCCAACGTTGATAATCCTTGACAGTTTGTTCTGCTTGCTCCGCTGCTTTTTCTTCAACTTTTAATTGGCTGATTTTTGTTTCGAGACCTGTCAGGGTTGCTGTATCGACTTTTCGATCCCGTAAACTCTGTAGCCTTTGCTGCTCCAATTGCGCCAGCTCGCTACCTTTTTGTTGATTTAAGCTGTTAATGCGTTGCTGTATTTGCTCGACTTCCAGCAACTCGGCATCTGTAATCTGCTGAACTTTGCCCGAAAGCTCCTGGTTTAAGCGCTGCATCTCGGCGTCCAATTGTTGCTTAATGTTTTGCAACTGGTTTTTGCTTAGTCTGATTCGCTCGTCCAGAGCAATTTTTTCCTGCTCCAGCTTGGCTTTGCGCTCATTTTTGCTACGTTCAATTTGCTGCTTTAACGAGCTTAATTCTTCAACGAGTCCATTTAACTGTTTATGCAGCTGACCTGCGCTTAACTCGGCAGCCTTATGTTGTTTTTTCAGGTCATCAGCAATTTTGCTTAAATCCTGCAACTGTTCATCACTTTTTACTTCGGCGACTCCCAATAGATTTAACTGATTTTGTCCATCAGCCAGGAGAGCGCGGATTTTTTCTTCATCAGCGGCAGGGTCAGCCGGCAAATTATCCAAGTTTAAGGTCAAGCCATAAAAACTATGTTCAAATGATTGTAACGCAGGCTCCAGATCATCTCTCAACAACAAAGCCGGGTTAATAACTTTGGCGATGTTGTTTATCCACTCCGGCTGATGATCCCTTAAAAACCCCAGCAACGTTTCAGGGTTTGCATCCAGTTTTTTTTGCAGTTGCTCAATCGCATCCTGTATGCGCTGTTTATCCTCAGCCCGTTTACGCTTATCGCAAAAAACCACATCGATCAACGACTGGTTTTTCTTGATTTCTGCCTCGATTGCTGTAACAGTCTTTTTCGCATCCTGTTTTTGTTGCTGAGTGTTAGTGAGCTGTTCCTGCTTCGCCTCCCTATTTTCAATCAGAGCTGGATCTGGCTGGATTTCAGCAATCTTGCTGGTCAGTGCACCCAAATCTGCCTGCAATATCAATTGCTCAGTGTGCAGATTTTCCTGTTGTTGCCCACTTGCCAGCCTGAGTGATTCTTTACGTTGCTCAACTTCTTTATTGGCAGCGGATTTACTTTCAATCGCACTTTGTTGACTATCTTTTATGCTGATTTCATGGCCATGTTGTTGCGCTGTAAAATACTGCTCTTTTTCCGCTTTAAACCGTTTAAACTCGGCTTCAATGTCCTGCACATCAGACATCAACTGCTTGTGATTCTCGTGCTCTCTATTCAAGCTGTCCTTTATTTGCGTGAGGCGCGAAACCAACTGTTTTTTACCCTGTATATCCTGTTTTTCCCACTCAGCTTTTTCAGCCACCAGCGTTGTTTTTTGCCGCAGAGCCTGCTCCAGATCAGCCATGATGGCAGCCAGGCCGGATTTAATCATCTGCTCCCGGACTTCCCAGTCATTTTTTAACTGTTCCAACTGCTGATTACACGCATTTCCGGCTTCGTGCTCTTGCTGCAAAGCTTGTTCATTTTGATTGCGTAAACATTGCAAGCGATACTGGAGTTCGCCCAGGCTCAGCTCAATTTGAAGTAAATCATTTTCCAGTTCATTCAATCGCTCTATTTTGTCCCGCTCTGATTCTGTTTCCTGATAGGCGCGGTATTCCTTATGCCAACTATCCAGCGTCTCCATTTGCAATTCCAGGGAAATGGATTCCCGGTTTTCTTCAATACAGTTCACCAGCATTTCACGCAAATCAGCAAAATCTGTGGAACGCATGAACATACCGGTTACGATTTTTTCTATATCTTTGAGTCTATGCCCGGAGCTGCCATTACAAAAACTGTAACGCGCGACCAATTGACGTAATTCCTGGCCTTTTTTATGCGGTAAATTCTGGATTACCGTGCGGTAATCGCTACAAGCTGTAATCTGGTCGCTACAATTGATGCGCCGTTTAAGAAAATGTGTGCGCAGGCCGCGACAAGACACCGGATAGAGCGATCCATCCCGGCGTGTTTCGATAAAGTCGTCCTTGGCAAAGCCTTTGTCGACAAAGCGATAACATAGCCCTTCTTCATTAGGCGAGGCATATATCAGCGCCATACAGGTTTGCTCATGGCGCTGATACTCAAAAATAATATAAGACGATTCGTTAGGCAGATAATGCTTGGCGAAACTGTCGGTAACCCGGCTTTTGGGCACTAACCGCCCCGGTCTTTCGCCAAAAAATAGCGGTACCAAACGCAATAACGTGGTTTTACCCGCGCCATTAACGCCGTTAAGATTTGTATGTCCGTCCAGACGAATTTCGACTAATTCACCGGGTTTGTATGAATCGATGAGGATCAAGCGGTTTAGTATGTACACGTGTGATTTATGACTTGTTGGCAGGGTCAGGATAGTGGAGCAGGGCAAGAATCAACTTGGGAATGTAAATAAAATAATACAGTTATTTAAAAATTACTGCAGATAATTTTTTACTTGACATATGGTCACTACTCTGTACAAATAACAGGCAGACAAACCGGCCTGAATTTTTCATTAACAAGATCGTTAAAAAATTGAACTGTTCAAATAGCATCAGGGCAATAATGTTTGAATATCCGGTTTATTTCAATTCATCAGGTAAAGGGAAGCTTATGAAAACTCATGTTTCGTTGATTATTGGTATGTTGTTATTGAGCCAGGCTTTTTCAAGTCCGGCAGCGGCTTTAAATTGCCAAAATCCACAAACACAGACCGATATGAATCGATGTGCATCTATCAAACTTGAGGCGGAAACAAAAAAACTTAACAAAACTTATCGCGATTTCCAGGCCAAGTTAAATTCAACTCAAAGACAACAACTTAAGAAGGTGCAGCTGGCTTGGATTAAATTTAAAGATTTGGCATGTAAATTTGAGACGTCGGGTAGTTATGGTGGGTCTGTTTATCCCATGGTTTTAGCTAATTGTCTCACTGAAAAAACGCAACAACGAAATAAAGAATTAGAGGTTCTTGGTGTATGCCAAGAGGGTGATCTGAGATGCCCGGCATGGTAAAGACCTGTTTATCATCAAGCTGAAGATATTAAATAGCGGCTCTTGATGAAAATGTTTAGGCAATAATTTATTTGATTATTTTAAAGCCTAAAAACTTTAACCAAAAATGAGGAGATAAAAATGAATAACAAGGTTGGCGATAAAGGCAAACAGCTTTTTAAAGAGTGGGAAGGACTTGTCACTCATGTCTATATTGACTCAGGTGGTGAGCCGACAATTGGTATCGGCCATTTGCTGACTAGATCTGAAAGAATGTCTGGGAAGATTTTGATTGATGGGAAATCATTCATGTATCGTAATGGCTTAACTGAAGCGCAGTGCTGGGCATTGTTGGATCAGGATTTGGCTGATACAGAAAAGAGTATAAATGATGCTGTCAAAGTCGTGTTGAACCAGAATCAATTTGATGCTTTGGTATCTTTTGTTTTCAACGTAGGTAAAGGGGCATTTTTAAGCAGTACGTTGCTGAAAGTACTCAATCAGGGTAAATACGGCGACGTTCCAGCTCAACTTAAACGATGGAACAAGGATAATGGGCATGAAGTCAGAGGACTTACCAATAGGCGCGAGAAGGAAATTTCACTTTGGAATACACCTATTTAAGTTATCTACAAGCAATATCGTTTTTTATTGCACAACACGGAGACTTAGGAACGTTGATGAAATAAAGCACCAACAGACATCTCGACCCCCTTTTGAAAAAAAGGGGGTAGGGGGATATAAAAATTTTAAGTTGATCAACTAATTTCGGGTATGTTACTGACTTCCTGTTCAATTTCTTTCGGGCGATCAACCGACCATAATTTCTCAAGCTGATAATATTCACGAGCCTGAGCGGTCATCGCGTGAACAATTACATCACCCAGATCCAGCAGTATCCAGTCTGAACCCAAATCACCTTCAATCCCTAACGGTCTAAAGCCCTGTTCTTTGACTTTTTCTACAATGTAATCACATAAAGATCTCAGGTGACGATCAGACGTTCCTGTCACAATCACCATGTAATCGGTAAAGCTGGTTTTGCCACGGACATCCAATGTCGTTATATTTTGCCCTTTGCGTTCCTCCAGAACATCCTGGACAATTTTCAATAACTCTTCTACTTGCATTAAAATTCCTAGTATGTAATGAGATCAATGTCTCTGGTAAAGCTTGTGTTGCCTGATATAGGCTATGACAGTATCGGGTAGTAAAAACCCCGGATTTTGTTGTTTTGCAATCATGTTCCTGATAGCCGTTGCCGAAATATCAAGTTGCGTGATTTGCTGAAAGTATAACTTACCCGCTACGTTGTGTGCCAATTCAGTTATCCCGCTAGCCAGCCTGGCTTTAAAAAATTCATCGAGATTCTGTATTTCAAACCCCGGCCGGGTCATGACAACAATATGCGCATAATCAAATAAATGCTGCCATTGATGCCAGGTTTTTAGATG
The DNA here is from genome assembly GCA_038319065.1 of Methylococcales bacterium. Classification (GTDB taxonomy): domain Bacteria; phylum Pseudomonadota; class Gammaproteobacteria; order Methylococcales; family Methylomonadaceae; genus Methylobacter_C. Next base: position 2,381 of record JBBQCU010000187.1, on the reverse strand, counting down.
ATTGAATGCATCACTGCCGATAAACAGCAGCAACGGCTCGCCTTTGAATTCCCGCCGTAAAGACTTCAGCGTATCCACCATATAAGACGCACCTTGCCGGTTTAATTCGCGGGTATCAATAATCAATCCCGGCTGGTTTTTTATGGCCAGTTCCAGCATTTGCAAGCGCATTAGCGCTGTTGCAGCAGGCTGTTCCCTGTGGGGAGGTTGTGCGCTGGGGATTAACAGGACTTCTGTCAACCCAAAAATTTCTTTAACTTCCAGCGCCGAGCGTAAATGCCCGTAGTGAATGGGGTCAAATGTACCCCCAAAGATACCAATCATTTTTTAGGTTCTGATATGGCCATCACCCAGAACGATGTATTTTAACGAGGTCAGCCCTTTTAAACCAACCGGTCCGCGTGCGTGCAATTTATCGGTACTAATGCCGATTTCCGCACCCAAACCATATTCAAAGCCATCGGCAAAACGGGTTGAGGCATTAACCATGACCGAACTGGAATCCACTTCGCGTAAAAAGCGTCTTGCCCGCGTGTAATCTTCTGTGACAATGGCTTCGGTATGGCTTGAGCCGTAGGTATTGATGTGCTCCATCGCTTCATCCATGCCGCTAACAATTTTAATGGACAGGATGGGCGCAAGGTATTCAGTATGCCAGTCTTCTTCGGTTGCTCTGATACACTTCGGGACCAATGAACAGGTTTTAAGGCAACCGCGCAGTTCAACTCCTTTTTCGAGATAAATGTCAGCCAATACCGGCAATACCTTGGCGGCAATATTTTCGGAAACCAGCAAGGTCTCCATGGCATTGCAAACGCCATATCGATGGGTTTTGGCATTAACAGCAATTTTGACCGCTTTATCCAAATCGGCTTTATCATCGATATAAACATGACAAACGCCATGAAGATGCTTAATCACGGGAATCGTGGCATCTTGGGAAATACGCTCGATCAAACCCTTGCCGCCGCGCGGCACGATAACATCAACGTATTGCTTCATGGTGATTAATTCGCCCACCGCAGCGCGGTCCGCTGTTGCCACGATTTGCACGGCTTCCACAGGCAAACCGGACGCTTCAAGGCCTTTGGTAATACAAGATGCAATAGCCTGATTGGAATGGATGGCTTCCGAACCGCCTCTTAAAATACAGGCATTGCCCGACTTAAGACACAAAGCTGCCGCATCGACAGTGACATTAGGCCTGGATTCATAAATAATGCCGATCACACCCAACGGTACACGCATTTGCCCGACCTGTATGCCGCTGGGTCTATAAACCAAATCGCTGATTTCACCGACGGGATCAGGCAATGCAGCCACCTGTTTTAAGCCTTCAACCATCGCTTGAATGCCGGAAAGCGTTAATGCCAGCCGGTCCAGCGAAGCCGCATCCAGACCATTTAGCTTGCCAGCCGCCAAATCTTTTTGGTTTTCGGTTGTCAGCAGTTCATGGCTGCTTTCAATGGCCTCGGCAATTTTCAACAACGCCCGGTTTTTTTTACCCGATTCAGTCCGGCTGATTTCCCTTCCGGCTTTCCTGGCTTGCCGGCCCAAGCCTTGCATGTATTCTTTAATATCCACTGCGGTCTCACTAACAGGATTGATTTAATGGTTCATTATATCGGTTAAGCACCATCATTAACAGGCTTTAAAGGGATCAACTAGCGGAAAATAAAGGGATTTCCGCTTCCCAAGCGCCAGTGACGCACTAGCGTCACGCAACGCTGGAGCGTGGGAACTAGATGGAATTATTTATTGCTGGTTGCACTTCGCATTTACCGGGTAAATTACATAAAGTCGTCATCCATACCGTCATCTAATCTAAGTACGGTATGAAACCCGTCTGCACCACATTTTTTAGTCAAGGTGTTTATAATTCGCTCAATCTCAGCAGGCGATTCATAGGGTCCGTTTACATAAAATGGCTTACCCTGCTGACCATAGGTGTATTTAACAGGGCATGCGCCGGCATCAATATTGCCAAATATTTCGTTGGCATTTTTATAATCAGGATGGGGTGCAAAGCCCAGCTCTCTAGCATAGTCAACGACACCGTCCAGCAGTTTTTTAGCGCAGGTTTGATGCAGTTTTTCAAAGCTCCTCCCACCAGTCGCCGCCATTCTTCCTTTAATCTTGTGCTCATATTCTCTTTCGGGCATTACTGCAAACATAGCGTCTTTGACACCCAGACAGAAGACATCGATAACAAAAGCGCTCATGGCAATATCGCCGTTAGGAGCACGCCGTGCTACCACCAGTTCACCCAGGCCGGAAATAAAAAGATCATCCTGTATCAAGCATTCGTGAATGGGGCCGTTTGCATAAGGTTTGGCCTTTTTGATTGACGGTGTTATTCCCGGCGTTGTTTGTTTAACCGT
>JBBQCU010000186.1:0-7016 GCA_038319065.1 Methylococcales bacterium | reverse complement strand
GTCATGGGTTCGATGGATCTGGATGAGTTGCTGTCCCGCCGGGATTATATCAATGCCAGGCTGCTTATGGTAGTCGACGATGCGACAACGCCTTGGGGTATCAAGGTGACCCGTATTGAAATCAAGGATATTGCGCCACCCAAAGATTTAGTCGAAGCGATGGGCAGACAAATGAAAGCCGAGCGTTTAAAACGCGCCTCCATCCTGGAAGCTGAAGGCTTAAGACAATCCGAGATTTTACGCGCGGAAGGTGCGCAACAGGCGGCGATTTTGGATGCAGAAGGCCGCAAGGAAGCCGCTTACCGGGATGCCGACGCACGCGAACGCCTGGCTCAAGCCGAAGCCAGAGCGACATTAATGGTGTCGGAAGCGATAGGTAAAGGCGACATACAGGCTATTAACTATTTTGTTGCACAAAAATACATTGAGGCCTTAAAAGGCATTGCATCGGCAGAAAACAGCAAACTGATTTTTATGCCGCTGGAATCGTCCGGTGTCATTGGCGCTCTGGGAGGCATTACCGAACTGGCCAAAGAAGCCATGACCAAAAAGAGCTAGATGATGACTGAACTGGACTTTGTTTTTTGGTATTGGTGGGTAATAGCGCTCTTTCTTCTGGTACTGGAGATACTGACGCCCGGTTATTTCTTTATGTGGATGGCAGTATCGGGATTTTTAACGGGTGTCATAGTCTGGCTGATACCGGCAACCAGCATGAATTTGCAAATTTTAATTTTTTCCCTACTGTCTGTTGTTGCAATTATCGTCTGGAAATTTTACGGCAAAAGACATCCCACAGAATCAGACCAGCCCTTGCTTAACAAACGGGGTGTTCAATACATCGGCCGGGTTTTCAATTTGTTTGAACCTATAAAAAATGGCCAGGGTAAAATAAAAGTGGATGATTCTATCTGGAAAGTCCATGGCGAAGACTGCGATATTAATAGCCGGGTTAAAGTTGTTGCTATCCGCGGCACGGTGTTTGAAGTAGAGAAGGCTGATTAGATTATGAAAATAACTGAAACAGAATTGGAAGCGGCGCGTCACTATTTGCAACAACAACTGGATGCCCATTCCTGGTGGCCAAAGGAACAGCCTGGGGAAGCCCGGCATGAATTCTCATTGATGAAAGATAGCACCATTTCCCTCAATGTCTGGTGTGAGAGATGGCTGGATTCAGGACAACAACGGCAACTTGAAAAGGCTTTAAGACGCTTATGAAATATTTTGTTGTTTGTTTAAATGTATTCTTTTATTGGCAAACTAGAGTTTTTGGTAAGAGGTGGTTTTGATGGCCGTAATAATATTATTATCAATTGTAATAGCTGGATCATTCCTTTGTTTCGCTGCGAGAGGCTCTGAGAATGGACAAAGGAATCGAAAATAAAACCCTGCGAAGCTTTAAGAGCCAATTGCGCTGTAACGCTTTCCGGATTCACTGACGAAAAAGGGGTGGACATTTTTTCTCAAAATATTTTTTTGAACGATTCACTAGTACGGCATTTGACGATTTTAGGTGCAGAATATCGAAAAAACTCATCGGAGCCTGTTTTATCGGAGCCTGTTTTTAAGCCATAGACCCCCCGGGGCGGTGCCGGCCTGTGTTGGGAAATGCCCCCCCGTATGAATTTAACCCGTTTGTCGAATCGGCTGAACCAGCGAGCGCACCTGCTCGATTCGCCCCGCCTTCACATGGCCTAGCGCCATAGCTATCATAACCGCTAACATTCCGCTAAGTAACCCTTGTTTCGTATCGACCTCAATTAAGATTGCTGAGAAAGCGCGAAAAATTCCAATGTAACTGGGCCAAAGCTCAACACCGTGCATCGGTTTCCTATGAATTTCTTTTGGTTTTACAGGGGTGAAAATGTACACTTATGATGTTAATCATTTCGTACAAGTTAGAATGAACACGGATCCGGTAAAGTTCTGGAGTAGTGCGTCAAGGCAACGAAAATTGGCATGACCGGCATCGTGTTTCCCGGGATCATTTTTGCCTTTTGTCGTTTGCACAGGGAAGAAAGGATCACCGGCATGCAATACCGGCAGCTAAAATCATTGTTAATGGCTAATATCGAAGATGCTCCCCTGTGCATTCTTGCTCCAGCAATATTAGCGCAAGCGGCTTTTTTTCTCGAAAACAATGTAACAGAATGAAATTTAAAAATATTTTACCGTTAAAAGCCCTTATCGTTTTGGGCTTTGTGATTGCCGTAATACCGCTTTTTTGGGCCGTCATGTCAGCGGCTTTTGGCATGCGCGAAACCTCGGCATTGTGCAGAACCATTAATTATCAGGTATTTGAACAAACTAATGTGGTACGCAAGGTTTTGCAAAAGACTGCCGATATTGAGCGAAAAGCCAGGCTGTTCGTTCTGCTGTCCGATCCGGCCCTGCGTCAGCCTTATGAGCTACAATCGTATGAAAGTACAAGGGCATCTTTCAAACAGGCCTTAAGCGAGTTAATAAAGCTACAGGTAGATAACAAAATCGAGTTATTGGTCAATGAATTATCGGAAAAGGAAAACCTGATTTATCAACAAATCATTGGGTCGGCGAGTGAGAATAAGCTCAAATTGCCGGTCGATGAAGCGTTTCAGGGACTGCGTGAGTCCTCCCAAAGTTTATCACGTGAATTCGAGAGCCACGTTGATCATCAATTCAACGAATTACGCCGGCAATCGGAATCCCTTGAACAAGGACTTTTAATCAAGGGTGCGGTTCTGTTGGTGATCTCGTTTATCTTCATCTCTATACTGCTGGCAATACTCTCGCGCTCAATGCGGCAACTGGATACCAGTATCCGCCGTTTGGGTTCGGGGGAATTCGAAGAACCCATTAAAGTTACGGGCCCTTCGGACCTGCGTTATCTGGGCACTCGTCTGGAATGGCTGCGAACGCATTTGCAGGAACTGGAGATTTCGAAACAGCAATTCATGTCCAATGTAGCCCGTGAAATCAAACTGCCGTTGGAGCGTATCCGTGGAGGTGCGGAACTAATTGTATACGAGGCGGATGAAGAATCGAATCTTGAGCGGCAGGACGTTGCACGGCGACTATGCAACGATGTTGACATGCTGAAAACAGTGTCCGAGGAATTGCTTCGTTATAGTCAGATTAATTCAAAGCCGGAAATGAACCGCAAACAAACTGTCGATATGAAAGTTTTGCTTGAGTCAATCATCGAGGAATTTCAATCCCGTTTACAGATCAAATCAATCAGTTTGAAAAAATTGATCAAGCCAGTCGAAATTTCCGGTATCGAAGAGCAGTTACGAGGTATTATTGAACAGTTGTTGTCGAATGCGGTGAAATATTCACCCGTGAACGGCGAAATAAGCATCATGCTTCGCGATTCGGGCACACAGATGGAATTGGAAGTCGAAGATGAAGGGCCGGGCATAGCTCTTGAAGAACGAGTGCGTGTATTCGAACCTTTTTTCCGCGGCAAAACCGCCGAAGGCGACGATAATGTCGAAGGTCCCGGATTGGGGCTGGCCATTGTCAAAGAATATGTCACGAACCACCAGGGCAAAGTCGATATTATTGACTCAAGACAAGATCAACAGGGGACTCGCATCTGTGTTCAAATACCGCTAACGGGCGATACCTGATCAATATGGAACAACACTCTACTATGCGAAAAATAAGCTTGGCGCTAAGCCTTTTACTGTTGGCCGGATGCGCCGAGTTCACAACCGGTTGGACCGGCGATTCAGAGCACACTGACGACCCCTACAGTCAGTCAGACTTTGATGAACTGCTGGCTTTCGGAGCCAACATGGCGAACATACCATCCTCGTCACGCGTCAAGGTGTGTCGTATATTATTGAAGCGCCAAAAAGATTCTCCCGGAGCCGGAATTCATTTACACCTGATGGTAGGCCGCTTACTTTCCGATGCCTGCGGAGAAATTCCAAAAATCCTTGAAGGAGTAGACTCTATCCCTCGCGGAAGCCTGTCCGATGAAAGGATGCAGAAACTTGTCGCTATTGATGCGGAAGCCTTAAAAAGATTGCAAGCTGTGTCAACAAAACTTTATTCGCTGGAGCGCAAACAGAAAGCACTCCAATCGATACCGGAATCGAAAAAGGTAGGTGGAATAAAGAAAAATGCAAATACATCGAAGAAAAACACAGGTGACTCGAATAACAATGAAACTCAGCTGTTGAGAGAAAAACTGGAAGCCATAAGATCCATGGAAAAACACCTGGATGAAAGCGGCGATTCAAATTAGAGCGCATGTTTCGTTTTCGTTTAACAATTGTCATCTTAATTTCGTTTAGTTTTGTCTTGTTTTTAGGAGTTACGCTGTATTGGGGCGCAAACCAGGTTGCCCGGTATTTTCAACATAGCCAAGCGGCTTATGAAGCTTTCGATCATTATGAGCGCTTGTCTCAGGAAGCCTATCGCCACTTCAAACAGCGTATGGATTGGCTGATAACCGACAGCCCAAATGCGGAAGCGGGCGTGGAGTCCTCAAAACAACGTCTTTACGAGGCGATGCAGGAGCTTAGAAACACAGCAGTAAAGACAACTTCCGCAGAGAGTCATACCGAAAATTCGCCGGATAAATCTGCCGAACTGGAAAGGGTTGCTCATTTTACTGCTTTTCTGGATGCCAGTGAGTATCGATTCGATGAAGTCGAGCGATTACGTCAGCAGGGCAATTATGAAATGGCGGTGCAAGCGCTATCGAAATTTTCGGAAGAAGAAATAGACGGAAAATTCCAGCCGCTGATCGATGCCGCCATCAACGCTGAACGACAAAAGGCCGGAAAAGCCAGGCAAAAACTGGAAGATTTAGTTGCTCAGTCGCGTTGGATGGCCATCATTGCGTCATTGACTGCGGCAATGTTTAGTCTTACGTCCGGGATACTGCTTCTGCGCGGTGTCAATAAACCTATTGAAGCGTTGATGAAAGGTACCGACGAAATAGCCTCTGGTAATCTGGATTACCGCATCACTCTCGATAGTCGAGATGAATTTGCCTATCTCGCCAGCCACTTCAATCAAATGGCACAGGAACTGGAAGTTCAGCAAGATAAACTGCGTGAAGGACGTGCCGTGCTGGAGAAAAGAGTGTCAGAACGTACATCTGAACTGCATCGGTTAAATGAAGAGTTAAATCTCATGGATACTGCGCGACGGGAATTGTTAGCCGACATCAGCCATGAGTTACGCACTCCGATTACCGTAATCCGCGGCGAGGCGGAGGTAACTCTGCGTGGCCCGGAACGAGATGCCGAGGAATATAAGGATGCCTTACAACGCATCGTCGAACTATCGATGCAATTGGGGAAATATGTCAACGATCTATTGTTTGTAGCCCGTACCGAAACCCCCAACCTCCAATTTGAATGGGATACTTTGGACCTGACCGAACTGGTAGCCAGTACCGTCGAGGATTTTCAAGTGATGGCCGAGGAAAACTCGATCACGGTTTCCTTGAAGGCGTCAGCCGAACCGATTTGGGTGCGTGGCGACAAACAGCGGCTGCGGCAGGCACTGTTCATTCTGGGCGACAATGCCTGCCGGTATTCGAACCCTGGAGGTCACATCTCGGTTGCTTTATGGACGGATGGAAAGGAAGCGAATATTAGCCTCACAGATCAGGGCATTGGTATACCCGTCCAGGATTTGGAGCGGATTTTCGATCGCCATTTCCGCAGCCGGAATGCGCAGCATTCGCGGGACGATGGCACGGGTCTGGGCTTGCCAATGGCCAAGTCAATCCTGATGGTTCACGGCGGACGCATCACCGTAACCAGCACAGAAAACTCAGGATCGACGTTCACGATAACACTTCCGCTGAATTTGATGGAAGAGGATGACTCTCAGCAAAATGAAACATAATTTACATGCAATAAACTAATGAATATATGTTACATGCGAGTTCTGCTAGTGGAAGACGATCAGCGAATTGTCGATTTTGTTCAGCGCGGTTTGAAGGCCGAAGGCTATGTAGTGGAGGTAGCCCGAAGCGGTCTGGAGGCCATTGCGCTGGGTACCGAGGGCAAGTTTCAGGTTATCATTCTCGATTTGGGCTTGCCTGATATTAATGGCCGTCAGGTTTGCGAGCATTTGCGTAACACCGGCGTCGGCACCCCGATTCTCATGTTGACGGCCAGGGACACTGTGCTGGATAAGGTGACCGGCTTGCGTTCGGGTGCCGATGACTATATGACCAAGCCTTTTGCATTTGAGGAACTGCTGGCCCGAATCGAGGTGCTGATGCGTCGTGGCGGCGGCGAGATTAAACCGGAAACCAAAGAATTCCGGATAGCTGACCTCATATTGAATATGGAAACCCATGAAGTGAGGCGTGGAGAAACCCTAATTGATCTGACGCCGAAGGAATTTGCCTTACTGGAGTGCTTTATGCGCATGCCCGGCAAGGTGTTAAGCCGTACCCGGATTCTGGAGCAAGTATGGGGCTATAGCGCCGACCCATTGACCAATGTGGTGGATGTCTATATTCGCCAGTTGCGACGAAAAATCGATGATGATTATGAGCTGAAACTTCTCAAGACTGTGCGAGGATACGGCTACAAAATGGATACGCAATAACGCATGGGCATCTAAACACATTGGTTTGATCATTTTTGTTGAAATAGGCCAGGTTAAATATTTGAATAATCTGATTATAAGCAGTTTATGGTGTCAGCAGGAAAATTATGTCCGCGGATTAATGCGGCTTGGTCTTTGTAAATATTTGCGGCAGAACCCTTTTAATTCTGATATCAACGGAACATAGTGGATAGAGCACAAGCAGCAAAACCAGCCAAATAAAGTACACCGTCGCCAAATCAAATCCATATTCCGGCGCTGGAATTTTCGGAAATGGATTTTTAGCAGAACCGCTTACTAACCAATAAATAGAAAGACCTCTGTAAATGGTAATGATATAAGCAACACCATGAATGAGCAGGATGTGGCAGACATAAAACAGAAGAGGCGCTTTCCCGAAGTTGATAAGAAAAAATCCAAATCGTTGTATTTTTTGTAACTCAAAC
>JBBQCU010000185.1:0-7033 GCA_038319065.1 Methylococcales bacterium | reverse complement strand
TAGTTATCGCCTTTTAGATTCAGATCAGGACAACGTTGCCAGGCATAAAACTTGATAAATTTCCCCAAAGAGCTGGCCAGCCCCATGCTTTTTGAGGAGAGCCGCGCCGATGTATTTATTGTTTCGAAACGAATATGAAAGGGTTCGTGCAAATCTTCATTACGATCCAAGGCCCAAAGGGGCCTTGAGCAATTCACGAAACTGTTTTTCGTGTTCTTTCAGTTTGGACTGTGCTTATTAAAGAGTAGTACGTGTCACATCATAACAACGAGCCATATCAGCAACTTGAATGTCCGGGTCGCGCAAAAGTACGTTATCCGATACGTTGATTCATTAACAGTAGAAGGACGTTGATAAATTAGCGGAAATTTTAACACTTAAAGTCTTAAAAAGTATGCAAAAAGAGGGCTTGGCCTGACTGTCCGGAAAACCTCCGTGCTATGGAACCGGAAAAACGCTTGAGGTTAGAAAATGTTGTTGCTTAAAAGTAAATCGAACATTACAAATTATCATATCGGCTCATATCCAACAATCCCGCCTTCAGGCCTCTATATATTTTATGCTGTTCGTTAAACCAATCTGCATTTAGCCAGATTTCAGGATTGGTGCGGCGTATACCGAATTTACTGTAGAGGTGATCTATATCGATTTCAGTCCTGGCAAAGCGGATCATATCAACAAATTCGCCTAAACGGTCTTTGTCTACACTAAAGTAAAAGTCGGGGTAGCTGCCGATAAAACCGGGATAAACAGTAATCCGGTCGGTCTGCGGCTCCCGCCGGGAATTGTGCCCTAACATGGTTGATATATTGCTAAAGGCCTTGTCGATTAACAAGGAGTATACAAGATCGCCCTCAGGATCACCTGTTTTTACCCGCAGCAGGATAACATCGGTTAACGCTTTTAAATCATGTCCTTTCAATTTTGCGAGTTTACGTATTTCACTATCGGCCTGTTGCTGAACGGGCGTTGTATTGGCTCTGATACAGACAGTCTGCTGACACCGGTTAATTGTATCCACGGGGCCTGCGGCTTTGCCCATTTTTTTCCTGATCTGGTCAAAAAATTCCTTTTTATAATCCGTACTTTTATAGTTAACTTCGCTTGGATGGCTGATGCTTAATAGTGGCGGCGCCGTTCGCAAACTGCTGAAACCAGGGTACCAGCTGTTCCAAATGGTTTGCCGCTCCATAGCCGGCATAAAACGTAAAAAGTTATCTTCTGCATCCTGGCGCAATAAATCCATATAGGTCCGGCTGGCAATTTGCAGTCCCGCCGACCCGTACACATTAAAACCGGCAACTAATAAATAATGCAATTGTTCAAAAGTGGGGTAATCAACCACCCAAGCGGTTAAAGGCGTATCGCCAATAAAACCTTGAGTGACCGTTGCGCTGTCCAAATGCCTGTACACAGTGAGCGCCGCATTTTGATTAGTTCCATCCCCGTCCCAGATATTAGCCAGACCAAAACCTTTATTTTTGGGTAGAAGCTCATCAATATATGCATTTTTTGCTTTGAGGTATTGCTTGCCTAAAGCATCATATTTGGCAAATGCAAACAAACCGATTTGATTGCCTTGCTGCCCTGGCAACGCTAAAAGTTGCGTCTGTTTAGCAAGAAATGCAGACCAATCCTTGGGGTAAAACTGACCGGGCTTGGTAAAAACCACCCAGAACTGATCCCTGATACTATCCAAGGCAATTTGTCCACGGCACACGGGCCCTTTAATAAATCCTGATACAAAATATTGAGCATCATCCAGTAAAAATTGATGTCTGGATGCCAGTGGAAGTTTAACAAAGGCTTTAAAGGGATTAGCGGCCACTTCCGGTTGATAGGATGGTAATGAAGTTATTTGATAATCCGGCTTAAAAAAAAGCTCATCATAGCGTTGCATCTTCTGATCGCTTAATTCATAGACAAAATGAGTTTTGTCGACAATCGTTTCGGTGATAGGCCGCAGGCGATAATAAAACCTGCCGTCCGGATCATCATAGGGCAATGCGGTTTTAAGTTCTTCAACGGGTTGACCTGGGGCAGTTCTGGAGCGTACTAACTGAAAGAACTCAGTATCAGGATGACTCTTGAAATGCATATGCCCGAGAAACAGGTGTTCATAAATATAACGGAAAACCAGTTGCTGTTTGAGGCTGGCGCCATTGAAATAACTTTCCCATTGGGCAACAGCCTGAACTGTTTGACGGGGTAAGGGTGGCAATGGCTCGACTTTCGAACCCTCTTGCAACCAAAGCTTAAGCGTATTTACTTCGTTCAGCGACAGGCCGGGCATGGCGTAAGGCATGCCCCATTGTGGATGGTCATGCTGGTATTCCGGGAATTCTTCCATCGTCGTACATTGCAATTTGCGATCAAATTTCAGGTCATAATCCTTACCCAGTTTTCCTGATGTTGGTTGTGGATTTACCCGTTTTAAGTCAATCAATTTAGCTAAAACGGAATTATCCAGATTGGCTATTTTAGTATCAGCGCGTTCATTCAAAACCGGATAAAAACCTTTTTTCCGCCAGCCCTCAGTATCGGTGGCATCGATAAAAAGCCGGGTAGGGTCAGCTGCCGTCAATCGGGTAGAGTCATAAACAAGTTGTTTGGTTGCGCCTCGGTCCAAACCTTCAATTGAACCGAGCTTTAACTGGCAAGGTGCATCATAACAACCATGACATACCACACAACGCGAATCCAGTATCGGCTTGACCTCTTTATAAAAAGAAACCTTATGTTCCTGCTGATAAAGAATGGCTTGTTCCGGCGTCATTACCCGTTGCTTAGGCGCAGACGGCCCGTATAAGCTTTCATAGTCAATGGTTTTATAAACGATGGACGCGCAGCCGGTAATGATAAGAAATACCGTTAAGTATAATTTTTTACCCGCCATGACTCTAATGTTGTTCAAAATTTCACCTATCAGTTTATTAATATTCAGGCTTGAGCTACATTCAACACAAAAAACGCAACATACTGTTTCCCCTTAAGCCGAAAGCAGGAATCTGTAAGAGGAAAATAATTATACCTTAAGGCGCCGTCCATTGAAGTGTGGATGGCCGTAAGCGTGTCCGGTATCCACGCAAAATCCTTTTGGTTATCGATTTCGAGTCAATAGTTGGATAGAACTTCAAGATACTATGGAGCTGGTCCAAAATAATCGCGGTAGAACCGTAGATTGAAGAGTTACGTTTGAAAAGTTGGAAAGTCAGGCCTGGACGAGTAAGATATATGGTTTTTTGCAGCTTAGCCTTGTCTTTCCAGTCTGTTGCAATGAGTGTCAGGTGCATTTCCTACAGAGTAGTTGTAAATATCGGTCAAAAATACAATCAAAACGATCAACTTTTTTAACAATCACATACAGGTAAATACAGTAATGCGTAACAATTTTTTTATTCCGGGGTTTTTAGTCCTGGCACTCGCTTCAGTTTCCACATACGCTGAAGTTGTGGCAAAGGACGCTATACCTGCCAAAATTATGGACCAATTATACAAAAGACATCCGAATGCCATGGATATTTCTGCTGAAAAGAAAACTCATTTTAAGCAATCTCTATACGAAATTACTTTTAAAGAGGAGAAGGATAAAGGGAAGATAATTGAACTGTATAGAGATAACGGCCGTTTTTTTGTTAACGCCGATGACGTTACGACTTCAAACATGATGCCCGTTGTTGCCTATGATAATTTGAAGGCGGCCTTTGATACCTATACCATTAAAGAAGCGATATTAGTGGTTAATCCCAATGGCGTTGGCGAAGAATATGATTTGACTGTCAACACTTCTGGTAATGACTGGAGCGTTATAATTGATCATAATGGCAATATAACCCAAAAAGAACGTGATTAAATATCAAATCGCTTGTAAAAATATTGCCTAACACACAAACTCAGGCTGGTTTGTTGGTGCAATTTTTGCTTGATGTCTTACACTAGGCTCGATGTTATTAGGTGACTGGTTAATCCTGGAAAACAATTCAGACCAAATAACCGTTAGTTTTATACGCATATGGATTAGAATTATCAAAATGAGATTGAACAACAATACACACAGAGACACTGATAGAAGATTACTATTAGTGTGGTAAAACCAACAACCAATGTCAGATATAGCTTCTACCCAACAACTTCTTGAAGAAACAGGGGGGGTAAAAGGACCTGAACCTACTCGCTTTGGCGATTGGGAAAAGAATGGCCGCTGCGTTGATTTTTGAATGAAATAACAACGAGATAACATAATGGCAACAAATACAAATAGACCCACTTCTCCACATCTTCAAGTTTACAGACTGCCTTTAACAGGCATCATTTCAATTACCCACCGTATAACCGGCCTGTTGTTATCCGCCGGATTGATATTTTTTGTCTATATCATTTCATCTGTTGCCGGTGGCGCAACTTCATATGCAGCGATGCAGGAGTTAACGAGCGTATGGCTGGTAAAATTGATCTATTGGGGCTTTATTTACGCACTTTTTTTCCATTTATGTCACGGTGTGCGTCATTTAATCTGGGATGCGGGTAAAAGCTTTGACCGCGATACCCTGAATCGCTATGCAATGGTGGAACTGGGTTGCTCATTAGTTCTTACCCTGATTACATTAATATTTACTTCTAAATGAAGGTTAGTTTATGGATTATAGATCGCCTTTAGCCAGGGTTCGCGGACTAGGTTCCGCAAAAGCGGGAACTTCTCATTGGTGGATGCAGCGTGTCTCTGCAGTAGCCCTGATTCCCTTGTCTTTTTGGTTAATCACTTTTCTTGATTTGAGTTTTAGCGCGCCTTATCAGCAAACGGTAGAGTGGTTATCGTCACCTTTAAATACCGTTTGCATCGTTGCATGGGTGCTAGCCGTTTTTTATCACTCTGCGTTGGGTTTGCAGGTGGTTATTGAAGATTATATTGCCGCTGAAGGAATCAAAATTGTTGCTGTCTGGGCAGTAAACTTAAGTTTTCTGTTGCTGGCACTGGCGGCGTTGATTGCGGTGTTTCGTACACTATTAATAGGGTAACTTATGTCGGCAGATTATAAAATTATAGAACATGCGTATGATGTAGTGGTAGTGGGTGCCGGCGGGGCAGGCCTTCGTGCGACTTTTGGCATGGCTGAAAAAGGCTTGAAAACGGCCTGTCTTACTAAAGTTTTCCCAACCCGCAGCCATACTGTCGCCGCACAAGGCGGCATTAGTGCGGCTTTAGGCAATATGGGCGAAGATGACTGGCGTTTTCACATGTACGATACCGTCAAAGGTTCTGACTGGCTGGGCGACCAGGATGCCATTGAATACATGTGTCGTGAAGCCATGGCAGCCGTGATCGAACTGGAACATTACGGGGTGCCTTTTTCCAGAACGCCCGAAGGTAAAATTTATCAGCGTGCCTTTGGCGGGATGACTACTCATTACGGTCAAGGCCAGGCACAACGCACTTGTGCGGCGGCTGATAAAACCGGCCATGCGATTTTGCATACCTTGTATCAACAAGCGTTAAAGCATAATGCCGAATTCTTTGTTGAATACATCGTGCTCGACTTGATAATGGAAGATGACGAATGCCGTGGCGTTTTGGCGTGGTGTCTTGATGACGGCTCGCTGCATTTATTTAAAGCGCATGTTACCGTCCTGGCAACCGGCGGTTACGGCCGCAGTTATTTTTCCTGTACCTCGGCCCATACCGTGACGGGCGATGGTAATGCAATGGTGTTACGCGCAGGACTGCCGTTACAGGATATGGAATTCATCCAGTTTCACCCGACCGGAATTTACGGCTCAGGCTGTTTAATTACTGAAGGAGTAAGAGGCGAGGGCGGTTACCTGACCAATTCGGAAGGTGAGCGTTTCATGGAACGCTATGCGCCATCTGCTAAGGATTTAGCCTCACGCGACGTAGTTAGCCGCGCCATGACCATTGAAATTCACGAAGGGCGCGGTGTCGGCAAACTGAAGGATCATATTTATCTGCACATTGAGCACCTGGATCCCGCGATTATTCACGAGCGCTTGCCCGGCATTGCCGAAACCTCGAAAATTTTTGCCGGCGTCGATGTGACTAAAGAACCTATTCCGGTTTTACCGACTGTGCATTACAACATGGGCGGCATTCCCACCAACTATAAAGCGGAAGTGGTGACACTGGACGGAGAGAATCCCGATAAGGTCGTACCGGGCTTGATGGCTATTGGTGAAGCGGCGTGTGTTTCAGTCCACGGTGCGAATCGGCTGGGTTCAAACTCGTTACTTGATTTAGTTGTCTTCGGCCGGTCTGCCGCCATACGTTGTGCGGAGCTCATCAAACCGGGCACTGCACAGAAACCACTGGCCAAGACCGCCTGTGATAAAGCGCTGGCCCGTTTTGATAAAATTCGCAATGCCAATGGCAATCGCAGTACCTCGGATATTCGATTGGACATGCAGAAAACCATGCAAAGCAAAGCGGCGGTATTCAGAACGCAATCCACGCTGGATGAGGGTATTGCCGCCATGGCGGAAATCAAGCAATCGTTTGCCGATGTGGGTGTCAAGGACAAATCCATGATCTGGAATACCGATCTGGTTGAAACCCTGGAACTGGATAACCTGCTCAGTCAAGCCAGCGTAGCGATTACTGCCGCCGGCAACCGCCATGAAAGCCGTGGTGGTCATGCGCGAGAGGATTATCCAAACCGTGATGATGCTAACTGGATGAAACATACCTTGATCTGGATGGTAGACGATAAAATAAAAATCGATTATCGCCCCGTGCACTTATATACCTTAACCGACGACGTAGAAGTTATTCCACCCAAAGAGAGGGTTTACTAATGGCTGAGTTCACCTTGCCAAAAAACTCGGTATTGACCGAAGGCAAAACCTTTAAAGCAGAGGCTGGTACAGCCAATATCCGTCGTTTTGAAGTCTACCGTTGGGATCCCGATTCCGGCGAAAATCCGCGCATTGATAGTTATGAACTGGATATGGACCACTGCGGCCCTATGGTATTGGACGCGATTCTGAAAATTAAAAATGAAATCGACAGCACCTTAACCTTCAG
>JBBQCU010000184.1:0-7057 GCA_038319065.1 Methylococcales bacterium | reverse complement strand
CGTGCAATTCGTAACCCTTTGAAATTATTAAATGTCCCGGCTTAAGTGGGAAGCCTGAACGTGAAGCTTGGGATATGGCGGTCTTATGCCTCCTCTTATCCTATAAACTTGGCTTGGATATTCGATTTTGCCGAATCGAGGAGTCAGACTTTGATTCAATCTTTACTTGGCAGGATAACGGCACTCAGTGCTTTGTGCCAGTCCAAATGAAAGAGCTTGTTCCAGAATATACAAATTCTACTGCTAGCCTCAAAGAACTCTTAGCAGGGCTGCATAAGTATGGCGATTCATCGGACCTAGTGATAGGAATCAAACTAAATAGAGACATCTCTATAGACTTTACAGATGTAAAGACTAAGAGCTTGCCCGTAGCTGAGGTATGGATGTTCGGGGCAACTGCGCAGGACCAAAGCAGATGGAGTCTCTTCAAAGAGAACGATGCTGGTTGGAGTCAGTATGAGTATGAACTGCCGGAAGTCTAAAAAGGATTACAGAGCACTATTATCAAAAACGGGTGCTGATTTTTAATAATGTTACATTCTAAGGTAAACTTGTGATTTTCAAAGAAAGCAAGGAAAACCCATGGCTGAAATTATAGCGCGTAACGATAACGAATTGACGATCCAGGTCACTATAAAACTGACCGGCACTTTACTGGAGATGGAAAATACGATATTGGATAGCTTTAATGAAATAGGTTGCCTGGCAACCACAGAAGCGTTGAAAAGATTTGATACGGATGGGAGCCCAATAAAATTGGGTGATACTAAACTGAAGGCTCGAGACAAGGACAACAAAACCTATCAAACCCCTTACGGTAGTGTGCAGCTGGAGCGCTATGTTTATCAAACCTCAAAAGGTGGCAGAATTTATTGCCTCTGGAACACCATGCGCGAATTATCCGGGGTGCAACACCAAAATTTGCCCAACAACTGTCGCATAAATATGCCAACATGAATGCACCGGCGGTCTGTCTGGATTTAGAGGACAATCATCATCGAAAAATAGCGCATTCTTATTTGCAGGATGTGAGCGATTGGGTGGGTGGCATTGCCCAAGCCAAAGAAGAGCTTTGGGAATATGCTATTCCGCCCTTGGATGAAGCGATAACGACCCTTGTCGTTAGTCTTGATGGCGCTTATATATTGATGCGTGACGAGGGTTACCGGGAAGCGATGGTAGGTAATATTTCGCTTTACGATGTGACCGGCAAGCGTCAGCATACCGTCTATATCGGTGAAGCCCCAGAATACGGGAAAGGCACTTTTTTTCAGCGCTTGGAACAAGAAATTGCTACCGTCAAAAAAATTATCCCGATGCCCTTTATTTAGGCATTGCGGATGGCGCAAAAAATAATTGGTCGTTTTTGGAGCAACATACCAGCCGTCAATTACTGGACTTTTTTCATGTCACCGAGTATCTGGCAAACGTCTCTTGCGCCGCCTATCCCGGCAAAACGGACAAGCCCAAGCGCACAATTTGGCTGGATGACCGCTGTAAGCAACTTAAGCGTGAACCCGGTGCAGTCGAAACACTGATCAGTGAAATGGAAAAATTGGCCCAAAAAAATAGCCTGACAAAAACAGTGAAAGAGAATTTGCAGGCCGCGCTAATCTATTTTAAAAATCATAAGCAGATGATGGATTATGCCATGAATACAGAAAAAAACTTACCCATTGGCTCAGGCGTCACCGAAGCCGCTTGCAAGACGCTGGTGAAGCAACGGCTTTGTGGTTCGGGTATGCGCTGGAAAGACCAAGGGGCTAAAGTGATTTTATCTTTACGGGCATTGGTTCAGTCCAAAGGAAGATGGCAACAGTTTTGGGATAAGATCGATCAATATGGGTCTCATGTGTATGTATAATTCACATTATTTAAAATCAACACCCTCAAAAACCTGAAACAACATGCTGATAACGCACACAATTTAGAGTTTCCAGAACTTAATGAATTGCGGCTGCACAAATTTTGGATTGGACTTTAGAGGCGAAACCCGAAACCCATCTAGTCAATAACCGATGCGATGGGTTTCGCTATTTTTCTACCCACCTTACATCTGATAATCAAGCCCTGGCACACACCCAAACATCCACCCGGGTCGCTCCCCCTTTCTTTAACAAATAGGCCAGCTCATGCGCTGTTGAGCCTGTAGTCATTACGTCATCGAGTAGTGCAATATGTTGGGCATGAATGGGTTTAATCATTGAAAAAGCATTTTTCATGTTTTTGCGGCGTTGCTTGGCGGTCAATGCGGTTTGATGCGGCGTGTCCCGGTACCTAAGGCAACTGGTCAGGTCTAACGGAATTTGTAAATCCTTGGAAACTGTTTTGGCAATTTCGATAGCCTGGTTAAAGCCTCGCTGGCGGTAACGGGCTTTATGCAAGGGAATCGGTACTATCAAGTCCGGTCTTTGTGCGGTTTTTTTCAGGTGTTCAGCCAATAACAAGCCGAGTAAACGGGCATTCTTGTAGTGAGCACCGAATTTTAACGAAGTAATCAGGTGGCGCATTTCACCCTGATAGATGAAGGGTGCGTAAGTTTCGTCAAAGGCTGGCTGCAAACTCAGGCAGCGTCCGCAGAGCATCGGGGAGGCTAACGGCGTTTCAAATATTTCAGCACATCGATAACAGCACAGATGATTTCTCTGTAAGCGCTGATAACACGAAGCACATATATCGCGTGAATCAAATCCTGTATTGCCGCACAAGATGCAGGTAGGCGGAAGCAGGTAATCCTGTATAATATTGAGCCAGTTGTGTACCATATTTATTCCTACAGGTTGACGAATAATGTCATTGCTTGTCACTCATAACCTATTACTGTAGCTGGAGATTAACAGAATGTCTGCAAACCCTGCAATTAGCCGTCAAGTTTCACTTGCCATCCGTCATGATTGGGAACTGGATGAAGTGCAAGCGCTCTATGCATTACCCTTTAACGATCTGATTTATAAGGCTCAAACAATACACAGAGAACATTTTGATCCGAACGAGGTTCAAATCAGCAGTTTGTTGAGCATTAAAACCGGCTCGTGTTCTGAAGATTGCGGCTATTGTCCTCAAAGTGCGCGATATGATTCCGGCTTGACACCCGAAGCATTAATGCCGGTTGACGAGGTTTTAAAGGCCGCCCGGCAAGCCAAGGATCAAGGCGCTTCGCGTTTTTGCATGGGTGCTGCCTGGCGTAAACCAAAAGACAAGGATGTTGAGCGGGTAATAGAAATGGTCCAGGGTGTCAAAGCACTGGGCATGGAAACCTGTGTCACGTTGGGCATGTTGACCGATGCTCAAACGCTTAGATTAAAAGAAGGCGGTCTGGATTACTACAATCACAATCTGGATACCTCGGAAGACTATTATTCCGAGGTGATCACTACGCGAACCTATCAGGATCGTCTGGATACATTAGCGCGCGTCAGGGATGCGGGTATCAATGTGTGCTGCGGCGGTATCGTCGGCATGGGTGAAAGCGATGTTGATCGCGCCAAACTGTTAATCCAGTTAGCTAATATGCCCAAGCATCCTGAAAGCGTGCCGGTTAATATGCTGGTGCAGGTTGAAGGTACGCCGTTAATGGGTACTGAGCCGCTGGACCCGATTATTTTTATCCGAACCATCGCCATTGCAAGAATCATGATGCCTAAATCGCGTGTGCGGTTGTCAGCAGGCCGCAGCAAGATGAGCGATGAAATGCAGGCTTTATGTTTTCTGGCTGGTGCAAACTCCATCTTTTACGGTGATAAATTATTGACCACCGACAATCCCATGACCAATCATGACCTGGCTCTATTTGAACGGTTGGGTGTGTATTCCGGCGGTTCAAGTTATGCAAATCCGGTTCAAGGTGAAAGGTGAAACGTTCATAACTGCCCGTATTGCCTTTTTTCTCATAACAACAATCATTAATTATGGCGTTTTCACAGCTACCAGGAAATCTGGAGGCTATTGCACAGCAGGGCTTGTATCGTTCCAGACGCGTGATAGCATCGCCTCAAGGTATCAATCTGCAAATCGATGGCCGGAATATCGTCAATTTTTGCAGTAATGATTATCTCGGAATGGCAAATCATCCTGATGTAGTCAGCACTTTTAAAACCGCTGCCGATCAGTACGGAGTTGGCAGCGGTTCGGCCCATTTAATCTGTGGACATAGCGCGGCTCATCACGCCTTGGAAGAAGAACTGGCAGCATTCACGGGTAGAGATCGAGCGCTATTATTTTCTACCGGTTTCATGGCTAATATAGGTGTCATTTCAGCGTTGCTGGGCCGGGGTGATGCTGTGTTTGAAGATCGTTTAAATCATGCTTCCTTATTGGATGGCGGCTTGTTATCCGGTGCGAAGTTTAAACGTTATGCACATGCTGATGTTGAAAATCTCACTATTCATCTGAAAAATGCAACTGGTAATAAACTGATTGCTACCGATGGCGTATTCAGTATGGATGGTGATTTTGCTCCACTAAAAGCATTATCTGCAGCTGCAAAAACAAACGATGCGTGGCTAATGGTAGATGATGCGCATGGACTGGGTGTAATCGGTGAAAACGGCGGTGGGCTTCTGGAATGTTACGGACTTAACCAGAAAGAGGTACCTGTGTTGATGGGCACTTTAGGTAAAGGCTTTGGTACGTTTGGTGCCTTTGTAGCGGGTTCTGACAAGTTGATTGAAACCTTGATTCAGAAAGCCCGCACTTATATTTATACCACCGCGTTACCTTCTGCAGTCGCTGAAGCAACGCGGGCAAGTTTAAAAATCGTCATTGCAGAAAACTGGCGCAGAGACAAACTTAAAAAGCTGGCTGAGCATTTCAGGTTGGGTGCCGGGCAGTTAGGTTTGCAATTAATGGCATCCACATCGCCTATCCAGCCTATCATAATCGGTGATAGTCAACGAGCCGTGGAAATCAGCAACGCTTTATTAAATGCCGGTTTTTTGGTCAGTGCAATCCGGCCGCCGACAGTACCTCAAGGCAGCTCACGCTTACGGGTGACGTTCTCAGCGTTACACGAGGAACAGCATATTGACCACTTGCTGGATGTTCTGGATAAAATAACAACAAATGACAAAAATCCATCAACAAACTTTCGGTAACGGCAAACCCATAGTGCTGGTGCATGGCTGGGGAATGCACAGCGGTATTTGGCGGGATTTTGCCCAACAACTGGCGCAAAACTATCAAGTCACCTGTGTCGATTTGCCCGGACATGGCCGTAGTAAAAAAATCGATTCCTTTACCCTGGAGCGTATTAGTGACGCGCTGGTCGATGCCGTTTCTGATGAAAGCAGTTGCTGGCTGGGTTGGTCGTTGGGCGCAACAGTGGTGCTGGATATCGCCAGTCGGTTTCCTGAGCGAGTCAATTCGCTGGTTCTGCTGGCGGGAAACCCTTCGTTTACTCAAACAGCACAGTGGCCAGGAATGAAACCGGTTTTGCTGGATGACTTTGCCGACAAGTTAAATGAAGATTGTCAGGCGACCTTATTGCGTTTTTTATCTCTGCAGGTGAATCACTTGCCCGATTACAAAACCTTGTTGAGAACTTTAAAATCAAAAGTAATGGAATGTGACTCACCTGACAACGAAACCTTGCAAGGCGGCCTTGAGATACTAAAACATGCAGATTTAAGGCCCGCTTTATCCGGGACAACCGTGCCGGTTTCCGTGATTTTAGGCACCCGGGATACCTTGGTGCCGGTTAGTGCAGGGCAAAACATGCAGGAGCTGGCACCGGAGATAACACTCAATATTATTGATAGGGCCGGGCATGTACCGTTTTTGTCACATCCGCAAGACGTATTGGCGATTATTTCCCGTTTCATGGACGAGCAATGTACCTAGATAAAGCCAGGATCAGGCAATTATTTGCTGCGGCCTCGGTGACTTATGACAGTGTCGCGGGATTACAGCGTACCGTGGGTAAAGAACTGCTCAACGCTATTGATGCACCCCATTTGACAGGTACGTTGTTGGACTTGGGCTGCGGCACGGGGTTTTTAACCGGCGAGTTGTTGGCACAATCGAATCATCAAACCACGATAGCCCTGGATATTGCCTTGTCTATGTTGCAAACAACACAGGCCAAGCTGACCGAAAAATTGAATATTATCTATGTATGCGCTGACGCAGAACAATTGCCTTTTGCCGGACAAAGCATCGATAGCGTAATTTCCAATCTCGCCTTGCAATGGTGCAGCAATCTTGAAGCCGTTTTTACTGGTATTAAACGGGCGCTAAAACCTGATGGGCAGCTGGTTTTTTCGACATTTGGTCCACAAACACTGCGCGAATTGAAAAGTGCTTGGGCCGCGGTTGATAACTATAATCACGTTAATGCCTTTTATAGCGAAACCCAGCTGAAACATTTCCTCCAACAAGCGGGATTCAAAAACAGTCAGATCAAAAGCGAGCTTTATACATCACGCTATGATTCCGTTTGGACATTGATGCAGGAATTAAAACAGCTGGGCGCACATCATGTGATTGCTGGCCGGAATAAAAATATTACCACAAAAACAGTTATGCAGCAGATGATTGCGGCTTATGAACAGCACAGGGTTAGAGGTCAGATTCCTGCGACCTACGAAGTCATTTGGGTTACGGCTAAGGCATAACGCCGTCATTCCGTCAGAGATTCGCTAAACGCTTTAACGGGTCACATCAGGCCATTCTGCCTGCTACCCTTCTGGTTAATGCAAATCTGTTCCGGATAGATTGGTTCCGGAATTTAGAACACATGCCTTGAAGTTCCGCCCGCCTTTTCTTGCTGCGTTGGTGGTGAAAAAACTAGCCTAACTTATCCGCCTTTAATGTTTAGCGGGTCTATCTAACAGTTTTCGAGTATTTATTTGACTTCACTCTTGCCGGTGAAACTTTGCTAAAACAAGGACTCCAGGCAACCAGGCAAAAAAAAACCCATGTTGTTAAGACCTGGGTTTTACTCGTAAGAGCTTGGCAATTCCCTACTTTCGCATGGCAAACTGCCACACTATCATCGGCGCTAAGCGGTTTCACTTCCGAGTTCGGGATGGGATCGGGTGGTTCACGCTCGCTATGGTCA
>JBBQCU010000183.1:0-7062 GCA_038319065.1 Methylococcales bacterium | reverse complement strand
AACAATTAGTGCATCGGTTGCTTGAAGCCGCAGATAATACACCTGATCGGAGTGTGCCGGCAAAGTTACGGGAAAAACAAAATATCGATTTGGATAAGGGCGCGTTGCGAAGGGCATAGCTAAACCAGTCGTTAACAACTGACATGCCCCTTTTGCAACCGGTTGATGAAACTGAATGCTTGTAAGCAGGGGGTAGCCGATTTCCAGCATCCGCTCAAGGGGACGATTACTCGGGTTGCATAAAGTCAGGCGCAGCCAGAAGACTGAACGGGTGTAATCAAAACTAATTGCTTCCGCAGCCGGCAAATCCTTTTTAAAGCGCGCCGCATTTTCGACTTTTTCTATGTCGGCTTGTGTCAACATTCGACTGGTGTCTTCAAGGACGGCGAAATATTCGGTCAGGGAAACAGGCATTTGGTTAAGTTGGCTTACATCCAGAATCTTATCCGCTGCGAAAACATGGGTCACCAACAGGTGTAATGCAAATAGAATCAGAAAGATCAAGTGCCGGTGTAAATCGTTTTTGCTCATTGATTTTCCTTTGCAGTCAAAGGACAAACAGAGAACGTTGAGTCATCATCTACTTCAACTTTTAATTTCAATTCTTTCCAATAAGCATTGATTTTACTGTGCTTACTAAATTCCCCATAATTCGCGTCCAGCATTAAATTTTCTACGGCCAAGAATAAAAATCGAATGATTGTGAGGCGTCATTGCCGCCCAGTCCTGATTAATTGATCTCCGCTATTTGTTTGAGCGTAATTTCTAAAGCGACCTAAAAAATCGATATGTAAACTCAAATAAACTGCCGCGTCATTAATTTTGGAGGCACTTTCATCGGTAATGTTTTCGCCGTTAACTTGTATTTTAGCAGGGCATTCGGAGAGTCGCTATTTTACTGAATAGCTGTTTAACGAGTCAGGCATAGTAAAGGCAATAGCAGAGCTCTTTACTTAAGAAATTTAGCGTTCTTTGGAGCAGGGTAAGCCCGTAAAAATTGCCGGTTGTGGCAAATCCGGGCTTCGAGCTTCCGGATAAAAGCAATTATCGAGGAAGAAATCCAAAAACGGTCGAGGAAATATCCATAACTGCTTCAAGGCGGAAAGGAGTTACTGAACCGGATTATTATCAATAAAGTAGGTTGCAAATCTGTTACGAGGAAATGTTTGCTTTTGCGGAACGCACGGCGAATGCCGATGCAATCGTTAATGAACGGAAAGATTTTGTGACATAATAATGTCACCTCATTGAACAACAGTCTTTGATCGGACAGTCACAAATTAGGTCGCAGCTACTCTTCATGACAGCAGAACATCACCACAAAATTATCCATATCGATATGGACGCATTTTATGCCGCTGTCGAACAACGGGATTTTCCGCAGTATCGTAACAAGCCGATTGTCGTTGGAGGCAGCCCTGATTCGCGCGGTGTGGTGGTAACGTGCAGTTACGAGGCAAGGCGATTCGGCATTCATTCCGCGATGCCTTCGGCGCACGCCTACCGGCTGTGTCCGAACGCTGTTTTTATTAAGCCGCGTTTTGATGTTTACAAGGAGGACTCAGTTCAGATCCGGCGAATCTTCGCCGATTTCACCTGCCATGTTGAACCGTTGTCGTTGGATGAAGCTTATCTGGATGTCACTGATGTCGATGTGCTTCAGGGTTCGGCAACCTTGATTGCCAAGGCCATTAAAGAAAAAATAAAACAGCACACTGGTTTGATAGCCTCCGCCGGGGTTTCTTATAATAAATTCCTGGCCAAGCTGGCTTCGGATATCGATAAGCCGGACGGCTTGTATTTGATTGCCCCTGAGCAAGGGCCTGAATTTGCCGAAAAATTGCCGATTAGTCAATTTCATGGCATTGGAAAGGTAACGGCTGCTAAAATGCAGGCACTCGGTATAGAAACGGGCAAAGATTTACGGCAGTTATCTTTAATCGTGCTGCAACAACATTTCGGCAAAGCGGCAGCGCATTATTACAACATTTGCCGAGGCATCGACCATCGTCCGGTCAATAGCCATAGGCTCACAAAATCTGTGGGTGTAGAAACTACATTTCAGCAGGATATAACATCCAGGCAGGAAATTCTTTGGCACTTGCAAGAGCTGTTAGAAAAAGCGTTACAAAGAGCCGCCGAAAAACAGCTGGCGGCTTATACGCTGACGGTAAAAATAAAGTACCACAACTTTGTCCAGATCACCCGTAGCCGGACTTTGCCGTATACGATAACAAAAGAGGCTGAACTCCTGGAAGAATTAATAAAAAACACCGGTGTTGGCGAAAGTCGCGTCAGGTTATTAGGCGCTACACTGTCATCGCTAGATAATAAACCGATAGATAATCGTTTTCAGCAAACTGATTTATTCAGGAATTTTTAGCTTAGCTTCATTTCTGAACAACCCTTAGATAAACTCCCCAACACTTACGGAAAAGGTAATACCAATGTACCCAGGTTTTTTTAATCATCTTCTGCTCATCAGTCAATTTGAACTCAAAAGGGGCTTTGTAACCCGAAAAGGCATACTCTCTATGGTCACCTTTGCGGTCGTTTGGTGTGTTATCCTGCTTTATCCCCTTCGCTTTGCTGCTGACCTGTTGGTGCAGGAAAAAGGCTTGATGCAAGACTCCGGTTTTTTTGACTTTATTGGTTTGGGCTCACTACAGCATTGGCCCATTCCTGAATTTGGCGTGTTTTGGCACTTTGCATTGATCATCTTCCCGATGTTGAGTATTACGTTGGCAGCCGATCAAACCTGTTCCGACCGTGAGCGCGGCACCTTACGTTTTATAGTAGTGCGCAGCAGTCGCAACAGTTTGTTCCTTGGCCGGTTTGCCGGCGTTATGGTGATTCAGTCGCTATTGATCAGTGCAGCCGCATTCAGCACCCTTGTTCTGGTGCTCTATCGTGATGCCTCGCTGTTTTCTTCTGGGTTACCTGACCTGCTCGCCATAATCGTTAATTTAATCCTGGCCGTTTTCCCCTTTACAGCCATGATGGCAGCTTTATCCGCCAAGGTTAAATCGGCCAGGCAAGCGACCGTCTGGGCTATTCTGATCTGGACATTTCTGGCCGGCATTATCAGTGGTTTTGCTTACTACCTGCCTGTGCTCGCTTTCTTTAAATTGCTGGTCCCCGGCTATCAATTGTCCGATCTGGGGGAACTATCAGGCTGGCAAACGTTGCAATTGGCTTATATTCCCCTCCTGCAAAGCGTTATTTTATTAAGTTTGGGACGCTGGATAATGGCAAGGCAATCGTTATGAGAGCACCGATTATTCAATGTCAACAGCTTGACCACATTTATTCCGGGAAAGCTGCGCTTTCCAATGTTAGCTTTGAACTGGACGCGGGGGAGCCAATCGGCTTGGTGGGTCCCAATGGCGCCGGTAAAACCACCTTGCTGGGTATCCTGTCCGGTTTTTTACGCCCCACTTCCGGCATTGTCAGACTGTTCGGTCACCCACCGGGTACAGCGCAACTCATCGGCAAAGTTTCTGCACTACCCCAGGATGCCAGACTGGACCCCAGCTTTACCCTCATAGAGCAACTGGTTTTTTATGCCCGTTTACAGGGATTGACCAAGCAACAGGCCATTATGGAAGCAGGTAGAGTGTTAGAAGAAGTATCACTAAAAGAGGCCGCTCACGAAAAACCGCAGGCGCTCAGTCATGGCATGGCTAAACGTGTGGCGATTGCTCAGGCGCTGATCGGTAAACCGGAGTTGATATTACTGGATGAACCTACCGCAGGGCTTGATCCGGTTAATGTCCGGACGGTGCGATCAATAATCGCTGAACAAACGTCAGCGACAACCTTTATCATCAGCTCCCATGATTTGGCAGAACTTGACCGGTTGTGCCGGAAAATTTTATTGCTGGAAAACGGTATTCTGCAGCCGGAGAAAATTGGCCTAAACGAACAACAGGCTGCCGCCCGGTTTATTACCCTGCAAATGGAAACTTGCCCGGCACTGGAAGTGATTGCCAAACTCCAGGCTATAGAAGGCGTCCAGCAGATCACAAACCCGCAAAAAAATGAATTTATAGTGGCCTATGACCCTGACCTGCAACCCCACATGGATTTACAACTGATGCAATGTATCAACATGCATCACTGGCAATACCGGCAGTTGAGCCACGGCAAGACCCTGGAAGAAAAACTTTTCTTTAGGGGCTAAGGTTATTTTGGAAATTCCAGCTTTGAGTAGGTTCCAAGCGATCACCCAGTGTTTTGGGTTTTTTTCATAATGAATTGTGCCACAAAAATCATGGGACACAGCATTAACCGTTGATCTTGACAAGCTTTGGAGCCGACAAGGCTGATGTGTCGGAATGAAGCCAGTTTCAACTCCAGTGCCAGGTTATATTTTGAGAATGGACCACAGCAGGCTGTAAGAATGTGATAAACTAGGCAGTGAAAGAGTCGGCTGAGCAGTCGCTGTTTTATCGTCAAGATAAAATGGAGGAAAGTCCGGGCTCCATTGGGCAGGGTGCCAGGTAACGCCTGGGAGGCGTGAGCCTACGGAAAGTGCCGCAGAAAATATACCGCCTGTCTCTTATGACAGGTAAGGGTGAAAAGGTGCGGTAAGAGCGCACCGCGCAACTGGTAACAGAAGTGGCATGGTAAACCCCACCCGGAGCAAGATCAAATAGAGGAACAGACGCGTGGCCCGCGCGGTTCCTGGGTAGATTGCTTGAGCTGCAGGGTGACTTGCAGCCCAGATGAATGACTGTTCTCGACAGAACCCGGCTTATAGGTCGGCTCTTTCTTTAATTTATTGTGTATCATTGAGTTGTCTGGATCATTAGTTGCTGGATGTTATGAATTTGTATAGACTTTTTAATTTGCCGGTTAATTAGTGCGGCAATATCCCTCCACGTTGTTCTATCTCGCATTAAAAAAGCCATTGTTTCTCGCAGGCTTATACTTAAAGCATTATCTTAACAATATTAATTAACCATCTGATAAAGCATAGAATTTGTTTTGCTATGTTTTATGTTGTTTACCCTCTTTTGAAAAGTGATGTAAGCCATTGTCAAAAAAGAAAGAGTTTAAATTAAATCATTCTTGACTAAGTACAGTTTGGAATTTATAGTGATTCCAAGTGGTAAAAAAGTGGGAAAAAATGGTTTTTTTTAGAGTTATTTGGGGTGGGTTTTGTTTCGAGGAATCAGTTCAGTCAATTTAGACGATAAGGGGCGTCTTGCAATTCCAACTCGTTACCGGGAAGAATTACAAGACTGTTGCGAGCGTCAAATGGTTGTAACGGTTGCTGTAGACGAACGATGTGTAGGAGAAAGCGGTTGCTTATGGCTTTATCCGCTGCCTGAATGGGAAAAACTTGAACAAACGATCAGTAAATTACCCACTTTGAATAAAATGGCGGGCAAATTAAGGCGTTTTGTGATCGGTAATGCGTCTGAATGCGAAATGGATGGGCAGGGCCGTTTGCTATTGCCGGAAAAGCTCAGGAAATTTGCCAATATGGATAAAAAACTTGTCCTGGTCGGCCAGCTTAACAAGTTTGAGATCTGGAATGAAGATGCCTGGGCAGCCAAAGAAAAACAATGGCTGGATGGCGATGATAATGAAGGTCTGGAAGAACTGGGGTCTTTATCTTTTTAGGACGGGAGATTTGTTTGTGGAACATTTACCCGTTATGGTTGCAGAAGCCCTGCAGCAGTTGGCGATTAAAAAAGACGGTATTTATATCGATTGTACATTTGGACGTGGCGGGCATAGTCAGGGTATCTTGAATCTGTTGGGTCAATATGGGCAATTGCTGGCTATTGATCGTGATTCTGATGCAATTAATTCAGATTATGCACAAGCTATGCTTACGGACGGGCGGTTCAAGCTAAAGCATAGTTGTTTTTCTGAGCTGGAAAGCATAGTTAAAAATGCAAATCTTGCAGGAAAAGTCGATGGTATTTTGCTGGACCTGGGGGTGTCGTCACCTCAGCTCGACAACCCTGAAAGAGGCTTTAGCTTTATGCGGGATGGTCCTTTGGATATGCGCATGGACGGCAACACCGGTGTTTCGGCTGAACAGTGGCTGGCTAGTGTTGATGAGAAAGATCTGATTAAGATTTTATTTGACTATGGCGAGGAAAGATTTGCGCGACGCATAGCTCGAGCGATAGTAGAAAAGAGGGGGCAGTCGCCTATTGCAACGACCAGACAACTAGCGGAGTTGATTGAAGATGCAGTGTCCGTGAGAGAGAAGCATAAGCACCCTGCAACACGCACGTTTCAAGCAATCCGTATTGAAATTAATCGAGAGTTGGATGAATTAAAGGCTGTTTTGCAGCAGTCCGCCAGAGTCTTGAGGCCGGGAGGGCGATTGGTTGTGATTTCTTTTCATTCTCTGGAAGACAGAATTGTAAAGCGCTTTTTTAGAGATGAGTCCGGCGCTAAGTATAATCCTGGCAGATTACCCATTAAGGAAATTGATATCGCCAAAGGCATTTTAAAAACAATGGGTAAAGCGTTGAAAGCAGGTAAGCAGGAAATCAATGAAAATCCAAGGGCCAGAAGCGCGATCATGCGAGTCGCTGAGAGAGTTTAAGTGGTTATAAATCGGCTATTGAGTGTGGCTGTCATCATGCTTTTTTTATCGGCTTTAGCGGTGATTTATAGCAAATATTACTCACGTTTGATTTTTATTGAGATCCAAAAGCAGGAAAGAGCACTGGATCAGTATGAAGTCGAATGGGGGCAGATGCAATTGGAGTTGACGATGTTGGCTGAACAAAATCGGGTAGAACTAGTGGCTCGGGAACAATTGAAACTGGTTATGCCATTGCGAGAAAAAATTATTTATATAAAACCCTAAATGTTAGATTTTCGAGATAGAAGTACGGCGAAACAACCAACAAACGATTTTTCGGATAGAAGAAAATTCCTGGTCGTTTTTATGATGGTTTGCATGTTGGTGTTGATAGGCCGTGCTATCGATTTACAAGTCTTCAGTAAACAGTTTCTTAAGCATGAGGGGGATATGAGGCAAGTCGATGATGTCTCTGTTTCTGCATACAGAGGCATGATCAAAGATAG
>JBBQCU010000182.1:0-7082 GCA_038319065.1 Methylococcales bacterium | reverse complement strand
AAACGGGTCAGCATGATCTGAGGCATAACTGACGAATGGAAAGAAAAACAGAGCTAAAACAAGGGATAAAATGCGAACGTTTTGCATAACACACTCCTTAATTTATTGGTTTGTTTTATCTATGACAACGAGCAAGACTCTCCAGCTAATTGGCATAACTAATATGATGCTTATACTGCGTTTCTTTGTTCAGATAACATCGTATAAAGGTAATCAATTCCCTTATCTTCATAGTATACCTGTGCAGGGGGGTGATACAAGACCTCTATAAATTGTTTTTAATAACGGCTAAGTTATTAACAAATATATAATTTAATTAACTACTTATTATCGGCGTTTGAAAAAATTGAAAGGATTATTTTCCTGGTAAAAATTTTACCAGTTTAACGGTATGTTCATCCCGTTTTAGTATTTCCAAGGGGTGTCCATGCAGCTTAATACTGGTTCCAGGTTCAGGAATTGTTTCCATGAATTCAATAATAAGCCCATTAAGCGTTTTTGGCCCTTCCGTTGGTAAAGCCCATTGCATAACACGATTTAATTCTCTAACAGTAATGCTGGTATCAACCAGATAGCTACCGTCGCTTTGTTTTCTGGCAGTCACATCATCAGTGATCAACTCCCCAACTATTTCTTGCAGCAAATCGTCCAGTGTAACCAAGCCTTGTACATCACCGTATTCATCGACAACCAGCCCTATACGAATTTTTTCGCTTTTAAACCGGAGCATTTGAGTATGTACGGGGGTATTTTCAGGAATGAAAGAAGGCTTGGTCAGCAAGTTTATGATAGCTTGCTTATCAAAATCATCCTGATTGACCACTACCAGGACTTTTCTTAAATGTAAAAAGCCGACTACCCTGTCGATGCTTTTTTTGTATACCGCCAGTTGGGTGTGAGGACTGGTCTTGATTTGTGTGATGATGTCTTCAATAGAATCCTCCAGGTCTATACCTACAATTTCATTACGCGGAGTCATAATGTCTTCAACTGTCGCTGATTCAAGATCGAGTATACCCAGTAACATTTTTTGATAGCGTACCGGCATTAAACTTTCAGCTTCAGTAATAATGCTTTTTAATTCTTCTTTACTTAACGTATCGTGGCTACTCCTGTTAACGTCAACACGAACTATACGCAGTAACAGATTAACAAATAAATTGACGATCCAAACGACCGGATAAAAGATTTTGAGTAAAGGCGTATAAATCCAGGCAGCCGGGAAAGCGAGCAGTTCCGGTTTGGTTGCCGCAAGCGTTTTGGGAGTTACCTCTGAAAAAATAAGCATAAAAATTGTCAATATTCCTGTAGCGATAGCGATGATCGATTCTTCATCGGCATAGAGTTTAATAGCTATGACTGTTGCTATCGATGCAGCGAAATTATTAACAAAATTATTGCCCAGCAAAATCAGGCCGAGCAAACGATCAGGTCTTTGCAATAGTTTTTGTGCCTTTATTGCTCCGGAATGTTTTAGTTTGACCAGATGTCTCAAGCGATACCGGTTTAGCATCATTAAAGACGTTTCTGAACCGGAAAAAAAAGCGGAAAGAATAAGCATGAGGGCAAGTATGCCAAACAGCATACTTAGGGGCATATCGTTCAAAGAAGGTGTACTCTGATGTCATGAAAACAGCTCTAGTGTCTATGATGAGAAATTTTTGTCAAGCATCAATGTGAAATACAGGGTAATTTATGGTTGATAGGTGACGATTGAAACAGTTCAGGAGCAATCATAAGTGCGGCGAAAGGAGAAAACCCATGCTTTCAGCTTGGACGCTTTTAGTCTTTCATCTTTCGCCTTGTGCTTTTATTACAAAAATGTTTTCCTGCCGTCAACACTTTAAACCAGTTTTGCTTTAAGAAAACTTATAATATCTGTAAATGGGATTTCTTCATTTTCCTGGGCTATTCGGCCTTTGTATTCAACTGTGCCGGTATCCAGGCCACGATCGCCAACAATGATGCAATGCGGAATCCCGATCAACTCCATATCGGAGAACATAAAACCTGCTCGTACTTTTCTATCGTCAAATAACACATCAATGCCCGCCGCCAGCAAGTCTTGATACAGTTGCTCTGAAGCTACCTTAAGACGTTCGGACTTGTGCATATTCATTGGACAGAGTGCAACTTGGAAAGGTGCCAGATTTGCCGGCCAGATGATGCCCTTGTCATAGTGGTTTTGTTCAATAGCGGCAGCAACAACCCGGGAAATACCAATCCCGTAACAGCCCATCAACATGATTTGATTTTTACCGCCTTCATTAATGACGCCAGCCTTCATTGCCGCACTATATTTAGTACCCAGCTGGAAGATATGGCCGACTTCAATACCTCGGGCAAGCGTTATTTCACCTTTACCGTCAGGACTAGGATCTCCCTCAACTACGTTTCGAATGTCGGCCTTTAGTTCTTCCGGCAGATCTGTAATGGTGTTTACTAAAAAATCACTTTCCCAGTTACATCCTCTAAGATGGAAACCTGCCTCGTTAGCTCCACACACAAAATCCGTCAAATGAATGGCTGAATGATCGGCTATCCAATTAATACTGGGTAGATTTGATCCCTTTAATGGCGGCCCAATGTATCCAGCTCGGCAGTTTAGTTTTGCCTCGATTTCCTCATCAGTTGCAAAACGAAATTCGCCCAATATCTTGCGTGCTTTGATTTCATTAAGTCCATGATCACCACGCAAATACAGTAGACAGAATATTTCTGTATCTTCGTTCATAGGTGTACGAACCTTTTGCATGACAGCAAGTGTCTTGAGAATTTTTTGAGGTGCAATACCTAAAAAATCACTGACCTCTGAAATTGATTTTTGGCCGGGCGTGGCAATTTTATCTAATTTTTCCTTAGGAGATAATCTCGTAGATATGGGCGGCAAAGCCACCGCTTGTTCAATATTAGCGGCATAATCACTATTACTCGAGAACGCAATCGCATCTTCACCGGAATCGGCCAGCACATGAAATTCATGCGATACCGCGCCGCCTATAGAACCGGAATCAGCGATAACAGCGCGAAACTTTAATCCCAAGTGATTAAAAATATTACTGTAAGCCTGATACATGACATCGTAAGTTTCTTGTAACGAGTCTTGATCCAGGTGAAAGGAGTAGGCATCCTTCATAATAAATTCGCGCGAACGCATGACACCGAAGCGCGGACGGATTTCATCGCGAAATTTGGTTTGTATTTGATAATAAGTAATAGGCAGTTGTTTGTAGCTTTTGATCTCATTACGCGCTAGATCGGTAATAATCTCTTCATGCGTGGGACCTAAGCAAAAATCACGATCATGACGATCTTTTAAGCGCGCCAACTCCGGCCCGTATTGCTCCCATCTTCCGGTTTCCTGCCAGAGTTCAGCGGGTTGCAAAGCAGGCATTAACACTTCCAGAGCGCCTGCTTTTTCCATTTCTTCCCGCGTGATTTTTTCAACCTTGCGCAATACACGCAGTCCCAAAGGCAACCAGCTGTAAAGCCCGGCAGCCAATTTACGGATGAGTCCTGCGCGTATCATCAGTTGATGGCTGGCGATTTCAGCGTCGGCAGGCGTTTCTTTTACGGTATTAAGAGGGAATTGAGTAGTACGCATGATGTTTAGGAAGATGAAAAATAAACTGCCTATTTTACAGCTTTTTAGCTTGTTCCCAAGTCCTTGCTTGGTTTGTAATTCGATGGGACGATTTGGTGGCGCATTTACTTGACGATTATTAACCGGATAAGACAATTTTTTAAGTGTACTTAAAAAATTTACGCGGTAAGAGTAACTTCGCCATCGCTCAGTAACTAGAATCAGCTTACCTCTTTGCTCAAGATAAACCTTGATTAGCACATTTACACGCCGTATCTCGCACCAATTAACGTTTTGTTTAACTCCTGGCTCTGGCTACATTTACAAAACGGGTGTATTGCGACCCTTCATTTGTATATACTATGTGCCTTTAACAAGGCATTCTGATTCCCCGGAAGCTTGCAGTTTCTCGGGTGGTCTTGCAAACCGGCTCAATACGGGGTCGAAATGACTAAATTGAATTTCATAGTAAAATAATTTTTTAAGCCATGCACAACCCGTCTCAACAGGATCACACATGAACAACAGCTTTATTTCAGAAATTACCGGGCAAACTGACATTGATCCGGCGGAAACGAAAGAGTGGATTGAAGCGCTGCAATCAGTATTAGAACAGGATGGCAGTGAACGCGCGCACTTTCTGATTGAACAGCTGGTTGCTGCAACGCGGCATTCAGGATTTGATATCCCTTTTAGCGCCAACACTGCCTATCTCAATACCATTCCCGTTTCCCGGCAGGCCCAGTTCCCCGGCGATCCAACTATAGAACAAAGAATCCGTTCTTATGTGCGATGGAATGCCATGATGATGGTATTAAGGGCAAACAAGCATACCAATGTCGGCGGACATATTGCCAGTTTCGCCTCAGCGGCGACCCTTTACGATGTTGGTTATAACCATTTCTGGCATGCACCTTCAGATCAAAATGATGGCGATTTGATTTTTACGCAAGGCCACCTGACGCCGGGTGATTATTCGCGTGCATTCTTGCTGGGGAGGTTTACTGAAGAGCAAATGGATAACTTTCGCCAGGAAGTCAATGGCAATGGCTTGTCCTCTTATCCACACCCATGGCTAATGCAGGATTTCTGGCAGTTCCCAACAGTTTCAATGGGACTCGGTCCAATAATGGCAATTTATCAGGCCCGTTTCATGCGATATCTTCAGGATCGTGGATTTGCCGACACATCAGGTCGTAAAGTCTGGAGTTTTCTGGGCGATGGTGAAACTGATGAACCGGAATCATTGGGTGCCATCGGTTTGGCTGGACGTGAAAAACTCGATAACCTTATTTTTGTGGTTAACTGTAATCTGCAGCGTCTGGATGGCCCAGTGCGTGGTAACGGCAAAATTATTCAAGAGTTGGAAAGTGAATTTCGCGGTGCGGGCTGGAATGTCATTAAACTGGTTTGGGGCCAGCGCTGGGACGCATTGTTAGCTCGTGATAAGGACGGCTTACTGGCGGCACGCATGATGGCGTGTGTCGATGGCGATTATCAAACCTTTAAAGCAAAGGATGGCGCTTATGTACGCGAATATTTCTTCAATACGCCGGAATTAAAGGCAATGGTTGCCGACTGGTCTGATCATGATATCTGGGCGCTGAACAGGGGCGGTCATGATCCGGCCAAAACTTATGCCGCATTTCATGCGGCAGTCAATCATAAGGGACAGCCTACCGTTATTTTGGCCAAAACCATTAAAGGTTACGGCATGGGGGCATCAGGAGAGGCCCAGAATATTTCTCATCAACAGAAAAAAATGAGTGAAATCTCGCTGACCCATTTCCGGGATCGCTATGAATTACCGGTAACCGATGAAGAAATGCAAAAGCTGCCTTATCTAACCTTTGCTGAAGGTTCTAAGGAACTTTTGTACATGCAGCAGCGCCGTTCCGAATTGGGCGGACATTTACCATCCAGAAGAACAAAATCCTATGCGCTGGATGTGCCGGTATTGAGCGATTTTAAAGCCTTGCTGGAAGCGAGCGGTGAGGGCCGTGAGATTTCGACCACGATGGCGTTTGTGCGATTGCTTAATATTCTTGTTAAAGATAAAAATATCGGCAAACGCATTGTTCCGATCGTTCCGGACGAATCAAGAACTTTCGGCATGGAAGGCATGTTCAGGCAACTGGGTATATGGTCACAGGTCGGGCAATTGTATACTCCGCAAGATGCCGATCAACTGATGTTCTATAAAGAAGATAAACACGGCCAAGTGTTGCAGGAAGGCATCAATGAAGCGGGTGGTCTGTGCGACTGGATTGCTGCAGGTACTTCTTATTCAACCCATAACGTGCCAATGATCCCGTTTTTTATATATTATTCGATGTTTGGTTTTCAGCGTGTCGGCGATTTAATATGGGCCGCTGCTGATCAACGCACCCGTGGTTTTTTGATGGGCGGCACTGCGGGAAGAACCACCCTCAATGGCGAAGGACTCCAGCACGAAGATGGACACAGCCACTTGATGGCTGCTACCGTCCCCAATTGCGTGTCCTATGACCCCACCTATGCTTATGAGCTGGCGGTGATCATTCAGGACGGTTTACGCCGAATGTATATTGAACAGGAAGATATTTTTTATTACATCACCGTGATGAACGAGAATTATAGTCATCCGGCTATGCCGAAAGGGATTGAGCTGGATATTCTCAAAGGCATGTACTGCTTCCGTCATGGAGCGAGTAATAAAGCACCCAGGATACAATTATTAGGGTCTGGAACCATTTTCCGTGAAGTCGAATTTGCAGCTGAATTGCTGCATGATGATTGGGGTGTAGAAGCCGATTTATGGAGCTGTCCCAGCTTTACCGAATTGGCCCGGGATGGTCAATCATGCGAGCGCTGGAATCGGCTGCATCCAACCGAACCAGCAAGACAATCTCATGTTGCCAGCTGTCTGGGTAATGCATCAGGTCCCGTTATTGCCGCGACCGATTATACCCGCGCCTTTGCTGAACAGATTCGCGGTCTTATTTCTGCGCCTTATACAGTATTGGGTACCGATGGTTTCGGCCGCTCTGATACCCGTGAAAATTTACGCCGTTTTTTTGAAGTGGACAGGTACCATGTGACCATTGCGGCGCTAAAAAGCTTGGCTGACTTAGGTCAATTTGATCCCGCTAAAGTAGATGTGGCCATCGCTAAATACGGCATAGCTGCGGATGCTAAAGCTCCCTGGCTAATTTAACGGAAGAACACATATGACTGTTTTAATTGAGATTAAAGTTCCCGATGTAGGTAATGTTGCTGAAATCGACGTCGTCGAAGTGTTGATTCAGCCAGGTGATGTGGTAGCACTGGAGCAGACCGTAGCCACACTTGAAACGGATAAAGCCAGTATGGATTTGCCGTCCAGTGCCGCTGGAACTGTACAACAGGTCTATATCAAGCCCGGCGATAAAGTATCGGAAGGATCGCTGATTGCAACGGTATTGGCAAACAGCGAGCAGGCCGCAGTTGCAGAGCCGCCGGTACAACAAACTATTACAAA
>JBBQCU010000181.1:0-7131 GCA_038319065.1 Methylococcales bacterium | reverse complement strand
CAAGGGCATCCCAGAGGTTCTTGTGCCAGTGTAGGCTGTGCCGAAATCATGAATGAATTCATGAATGAGATACAGGCACGCAATCTGTTTGAAAAAATAGCCTTGACCAACACGGGTTGCATGGGACCTTGTATGATGGGCCCCAGCGTTCTCGTTTATCCTGAAGGAATTATGTACGGCAAGTTGAAAAAGGAAGACGTCAAAACCATCATCGATCAGCACCTCCTCGGCGGCGAGCCCGTTGCCGGCCTGATGGTTCCAGCCGAGATCTGGTAATGAGTCCGGTTGCGTTCATAGAAGAGCGGGTGCTTTTTAGCCCGAATATCCCCGCCGAAGTCAATAATCTCCTGCAAGCGGCTGTCGCCGCAAGCTCGGTCGACCAAAGCCAGGCAGAAAACCTGTTTTTACAAGCGCAAAAACTGGATAGCCATTGTTTGCAAACGTATTTTGCGTTGTATAAATTTTATTTCTTCCAAAAGCGCCTTGTTGATGCAGAACGGATTGTTTTGGCGGGCTTGGAGGAATCGGCAAAACAAGGCGGCTTTCCCAATGACTATCGTCAACTGGTTGCGAACCTTCAGAAATGGAACTTGTATGCCGATGAGTCCAGCTTGTTTTATTTGTATACACTGAAAGCATTGGCGTTTATCAAGTTAAGGCTTGGTTTTACCCTGGATGCGCAGCTTGTTTTGTCACAGTTACAACAGCTGGATCCGGAAGATCGTTCAGGCGCTTCAGTGATTATGGATTTAGCCGCAGGAGTGACTGAGTAATGGAATTATCCGAACACATTACTGTAAACCGTCAGCTGGCTGAAAGTGTCTGTCAGCGGCTGACTGAAGAAATTAACAAGCTGGGTTTTGCTGAAGCGGAAATTAAACATTATCCCAATTACGATGATGCCCGTTTTGAGCTCATCAAAGACCCTTATGCCGGAGTGTATAACTTGACCTGCTATTGGTACGATGAGTTTAATAAACAGCGTATCGGCAGACTTCAGTTTAATAGCGATGGAACCTTTTATGCGGAATATGATGTGGTCAAAACCCATCCCGGCAAAATATCATGGTTTGTTGAAGGGGTTACTGCCTGGGGAAAAGCGGGTAACATTAAAGCTGAAGCCAAGTTGTTACAAATGCCCATAGGCTGATATGGAAAAACCGTCGCGAATTTATGAACTGTTACTGGATTACGCAAGCAGCGATTTGCAAGTTACAGAATTAACAATTGGTCTGGTTTGGACAGTCTGTAAAGCACAGCAGTTGGGCTTAGCCATGAGTCCTGGCATACCCACCCGAACCTTGTCGTGGCCAGGAACATTGACCGGTAAAACGCTGGGCGAACTGGCAGCGTGGATTAACGATTGGGAGCCCTACAAAGCCACCGTAGGCATGGCGGCAATCAATTGCAGTTTAAACCGGTTCGAATTACCGTCAGGTATCACCCTGTTAGCAGCAACAGACCGGGGTAATCTGGCTGTTTTTGAACATTTCCTGCCCCGGCTAAAAGATAAAAATGTGGTTGTTGTCGGCCGTTATCCGGGTATTGAACGCTATGCCGAAGAATTCAATCTCAGCATTCTGGAACGGCAACCGGTGCATAACGATTACCCCGACCCCGCCTGTGAATTTTTATTGCCCGATGCTGACTGGGTATTTTT
The DNA here is from genome assembly GCA_038319065.1 of Methylococcales bacterium. Lineage (GTDB taxonomy): Bacteria > Pseudomonadota > Gammaproteobacteria > Methylococcales > Methylomonadaceae > Methylobacter_C. The sequence continues at coordinate 5,471 of JBBQCU010000181.1, read as the reverse complement.
GACCGCCAGTTCCATCACCAACAAAACCTTCCCGCGCCTGGCTGAACTTTCACAAAATGCGACCACGGTGTTAATGGGGCCGACCGTGCCGTGGTTGCCTGAATTGCATGAATTCGGTATCAATTATCTGGCTGGAGTGGAAGTCGTCGATCCCGTCAAGTTATATCAGACTGTTGCTGAAGGCGGCGGTGTGCGTATTTTTGAAAACGGTGCCCGTTACCGGATAGTCGAACTAACACCGGCCAACAGTGTGACCTGGCTACAAAACCGGATAGCCGGGGACTATTCTGAAAAACAGCAACTGACTTTAGCTATGGAGCAGTGGTATTGCTCTGGAAAAAAGGGCCGGTTTCCGGAGTTTAATCAGCTTCATCAAGCAACAACGCGCCTCTCGCGCATGGACAGCAGTTATAAGCGCTTATGGGATGCGCATCATGGAGAACCAGCATGATCGAATTGTTAAAAACCAGCCGCGTTATTCTTTATTACAACGGCGCGATCAGCGCTTTGACTTTATTCCTTCAACATCCTGACGAAAGCGTTTGTACACCCTCGCCATTACCTGCCTTGTCTTCGGTTCTTGAAGAAGATGAAACGCCTCTGACTATCGCACTCAGGGCTCCCGCTGATATGGTGGCTTCCATCAGCAATGCCATGGGCTTGCCAGCGAATCTTCTCCAGGCAAATATGGCTTACCGGGAACTGGTTGACACACCGGGTGGTATCATCACCGTCTATCTGGCTCGATTTAATGCATTGGATCCTCCACGCCAGTTGATGTCTGAAAAAGGTTGTAAATTCAGGACACTGACCGAACTAAGAAACCGGCCTTCCGCGGAAATGGAATTGTTACGCCGTGCCTACGCATTGGTCATGGAATCATAACCATGTTTGATTTTATGGATGATTACACGAGCGATAACGCCATTTACCCACAGAATGGCTTGTACATCCCGGATGCAACGGAATGTATGCGCTGCGGTCTGTGTATCAGCTTGTGTCCGACTTATCAAGTATTCCGGATCGAGGCGGAAACACCGCGTAGCCGTGTGCGCACTATCGACAAAATCATCAATGGCAGCACAGCGGTTTCCGATGAAGACCTCAAGCACCTGAATAATTGCACACAGTGCCGGGCCTGCGAAACCATCTGCCCCAGCAAGATGGCTTACGGCCATTTATTTGATCTCGCGCGTGAACAACGTTTCCAGGCCGGAGCTTCGGAACGGCGCGTTAATCTTCTTGCGTCAATAGGCTTTAAACTGATAGAACATAAAGCCCTGCTTTATGCGGCAACCGTCACACTCCGGCTTTATCAAAAAACCGGATTACAGTTTTTGTTAAGAAAAACCGGTTTACTTCGGGTGTTTAAACTTGATAAAGCAGAATCGCTCACGCCTAAAGCAGATATAAGCAAACTGGCAGAACGCTACCCAACAAATAAGCAACATCGCGGCAATGTGGCTTTGTTTACCGGCTGCATCAGTAATCATTTTGACCGGAAAACCCTGCTCGCCTCGATTAAATTGTTAAATGTCATCGGCTTTGATGTCCTTGTTCCAAAAGAACAAACCTGCTGCGGTGCAATTCATCTGCATCAAGGCAATACTGCCATCTCCGATAAAATGGCTGCACTTAATACAGCTGTATTCAATTCATTGGATGTCGAAGCCATAATCTATACTGCCAGCGGATGCGGGTTGATGCTGAAGGAGTATGGGCAAGATGATGGCGATGAAGCTATTGATATGAAAAGATTCGGCAGCAACTTGTTCGATATTACAGAGTTTTTAAATCTGCACTGGCCGGAGGACATCAACCTGAAAGACCGTCGTTCCAGCGCGAGTTATGAAAACCGGATAGTCGCTGTGCATGAACCTTGCAGCCAAAGAAACGTTCCCAAGCCGGAGCTTGGGAACGAGGGAGCCAGCAACCGGCATCAACACGTCTATGCCTTATTGGAAAAAATACCTGAAATAACCGTAATCCCCTTACCAGAGAATCAAATCTGCTGTGGTGCGGGTGGCGTTCACATGCTGACACACCCGGAAATAGCCGAACCTCTTAGAGATGCAAAATTAGCTCACTTTGAACAATCCCAGGCAGACTTGGTGGTATCAACAAATATCGGTTGTGCCTTGCATTTGAATGCCGGGCCGGCGCTGAATAAAGTTATACATCCCGTGGTTTTGTTGGCGGAGTTGTTAATCTGAGGCATCAACTTGCCTCGTTTCACGAAACTTAACAAACGGTATTAGCAAGCACCCCCTCTTTGAAAAAGAGGAGTTGGGGAGATTTTTAAATAAAGCCCCCTTTTTTAAAGAGGGGAGACGAGTTGCTACAAGTATCTAACGCTTTCTCAAACAAACCAACTGTGTCGATTGCCAGTCCTGTTTCTGATAAAAACTCAAAGCCGGCAGGTTATTTTTATCCGCCAATAACTGCAAACGTTTAAGGCCCTGGCATTCAGCCCAATTAACAGCCTCGGCAAGCAATTTTGCACCAATACCCTGATGACGAAATTCGGCTGCAACAACCAGATCTTCAAGCAAGCCGACCGGACCGCCTTTCGCTGTTGAAATCAGGGTCTGTACAGTACACATGCCCACTACATTGTTATCACTAGGTAGGTCAGCCACCAGGACACAATCCTTTTCGCTGTTTAGCAGCATATTCAACCCACACGCCTGTTTTTCCTGATCAAAATCAAAATCTGCTTCAATCGTAAAAAGTGCTTTTAACAGTTCTACAAGTTGTGGAATATCGGATGGTTTTGCGGTTCGTATTCTGAACATTGTTAATTCTTGTGTGATTTTGGCTATTGATTTAATAAGATTTGGAACCTCGATCTCTCTCGCCCGTATGTTACTCGATTTTAATGTAAGCCGGGATTTAAGCATCATCCAACAGCTCAATTTGAAGTCATTGAGCCGCTTTTACCGCCACCTTATTAAGGTATCTCTCCGCGGGCCGGGTTAATCATTCCGGTCCGGAAGTTTGTCATTTGGCGCAATGGCAGGCATGTCGTCATGCCCCAAACGTCACGATGGAGTATTGTCCGTCGAGCTTAGAAAAAAAGCCTATGCTCTGACTGAATCGGCCTTAATCACTCTTCCTGTTGATTGAATAACAGTTAGAAGTTCAAACTTGATCTGGTATTTATGAAAAATCGGATTTAATAAAAACAATCACAGGAAGGGTCGGGGTTGCAAGTTCCCCGTGAACGACTGCTTAATCATTGCAAACGGTCTTTCAATGAATGACTTACAAAATGTTTATCATGATGCTGAGTTGGCTTTGTTTTTATTTCCGTTTTGTTTTTATTTTATAGCCTAAAAAGATCAAACATAAGCCCAAACCCACAATCCAAAAAGAAGGAGGAGCATCATCGGCTTCTGAATTAAGTGAAGAGGTTTGTGGAAATTTAGATAGTGTTGTTAGGTTGGTATCATCATAACTTATATCAAGTACATAATTTGATAGATCACTGGGGCCGAACGAAACATCGCTGGGTTCCGCCAAGGCAGCATTTACAGTCCCTACTGATAGAAGGTATATCAATAATAAAATGGATAATTTGTTCATGAACTTTCTTAAATTGGCTTGAATTGCTCCTGTTGTAATCTCACCGCTAAAGGCTACATAAACAAGATGAAAGGAACCCTGTAGGTTTGATTAAGATTAGATGAAAATGGAATAACTTTAGGATGATTTTCGCTGAGCTTAATCAACGGCGAACTGCTTAGAAAAACCAGTAATGGACAGACGACCCAATATACCTACGATGTGCTGGGCAATTTGCGTCGGGTTGTCTTCCCGAACACCTCGACCATCGATTACGTCATCGATGGACAAAATCGGCGGATCGGCAAGAAGGTCAACGGCACTTTGTTGCCGAGCTTCCTCTATCAGGATAAACTCAAACCCATCGCCGAACTGGACGGCAACGGCACCGTCGTTTCACGGTTCGTCTACGCGACGCATGTTAACGTCCCTGATTACATGATCACGGGCGACAACATATTCGTCTAATGATCCTATAAATGGTCTCGATCCTTTGGGGTTGACGAAATGCGACATTCTTGTAGCATTTGAATTAGTTCAGAAATCGATAGGCGAGCTAAGTGGTGGAAGATTTAACTGGGACTCACAAATTAGCAACGTCGTTGTAGCTGAAATACCTAACACAAAACCAGAAGGTCACTTTGTGCATGGTCACACTATATTTTCACTTGATAATAACTTTCATAAATTAGCAACTCCGGTGATCGAAATAAACAAACCCTTTGAGGAAAACACTTTAGGGCCTTATCATCTAAGAATGTTACTTAATACCGTTTTTCTTGAGGCCATTCACGTGAGCCTGCAAAAGCATCTAGGGAATGAATATGAACCCGATCCAAACAAACATCATAGCAATTGGGATATTTACGGAGAGGCCGATGCCTTGGGAAAACTGGCTTGGGGATATTACCTAAGTAATATTAATGCAAACTGTAACTGTGGGAGCATAAAAGATTGACCTAGATGTTTACATTGGTTGGGGTTTGTAACCCAACCTATTTGGCTGGACCTGATTTATCCGTTTATGCCACCAGCTATTGAGGCCTAAAGCCAATTTTTCGCATGTTCTCTAAGTGAGATGGGGTATTCATCCCGTCGCAACGTTTTAATCTCTTTTAGATGAGAAATATTTTATGCCAGACATTTCGATATTCGAAGCCGCGGTACGACTAAACGTCCGCTGCGGGTTTTGGCTTGCGCTTCGGCTACTTTGGAAAGGCTGACAATAACTTAACCAATGGTTCAGGGAATAATCCTACGGGGAGGTTTTATAAAAACGGTAGCATATTAGGATCGTGTCTAATTTGATCGTCAACGTCAAATGACCCAATGCTGAAAGATAACCTCATTGGTCTACACTTCGTGTGGATACATATAAAATCTCTCTAAACCGGACAATGAGGTTATGCTGACGCTGAATAAGCGGCCAACGCCATGAACTATCTCTAAGAGTTATGCATCCCACGAGGTGCCAGTGGATAAGCCCCTATTTTTTGAGACTAGGGCGATTTGGCCTGAATTCAAAACTAAACCCTTTTTTAAAGATCAATTGTGATCAAGGATTTTTAGAGAATATTAGTAATCGGTGATTTGGACCAACAGCTTTATACCGTACCACTATTTTTGTAAGGGTATTTTATGGTACGCTGAATTAGAAATATATGTCTATTAGTGTTTTTTACTTAGTGCATTTATGTAAACAATCGGCTGGGTGTGATACCAGAAAATTCAAAACGTTTCGACATTAGCTCTCATTTAGCTCGCGATCGTCCGCTGTGGAGCTGTGGTTGCCAAACTCGGGCGGTCTCTGAATGACTGCTTTCAAGATTAACCAGATGTTCACTGGAAACCGATGTCTGTCTCTTCCTGGCCGTAATGCAAAGCTTTGCATTACGGCCATTATGACA